>CAMPCK010000050.1 GCA_946645735.1 uncultured Clostridia bacterium | reverse complement strand
CGGCTCACCTTATATCAAGTGCGGCTGGGATAAGATCAAAGCTATCGTCATTTCAGATATGTCCGACCTTACAAGACCTCTTGCAGCTATTTCAGAGGATTCAAAGAAGATCGGAGAGAACATCATCAAGTTCCTTAAGAACGAAGTGGAGCAGGGCAGAATGGGAAGCTCACTTCTTCCTATCCAGTCCGGCGTAGGTTCCGTTGCAAACGCAGTTCTTTACGGACTGAGAGATTCAGATTTTGAAGGACTTACATGCTACACAGAAGTTATCCAGGATTCCATGCTGGATCTCGTTAAGTGCGGAAAGGCAACCGTTGCATCCTGCACAGCTCTTGCACCTTCACCTGAAGCTCAGATCGCATTCTTTGAGGATATCGACTTCTACAAGGATCACATAATCTTCAGACCTGAAGAGATCTCCAACTCCGGTGAGGTTGCTCACAGACTCGGACTCATCGCCATGAACACAGCTCTTGAAGTTGATATCTACGGAAACGTAAACTCCACTCACGTTCAGGGCAAGAAGATCATGAACGGTATCGGAGGATCCGGAGACTTCTCAAGAAACGCATCCCTTGTTATCTTCACAACATCATCTGTTGCAAAGGACGGAGCAATTTCCTCCATCGTTCCCATGTGCCCTCATGTTGACCACACAGAGCACGAGGTAATGGTAATCGTAACAGAACAGGGCTATGCTGACTTAAGAGGACTTTCACCTAAGGAAAGGGCAAAGGCCATCATCGAGAACTGCGCACATCCTGATTACAAGCCTATGCTCAGAGACTACTTCGAAAGAGCATGTGCTGAGGCACCTTGCCAGACTCCTCATATCCTGGACGAAGCTTTAAGCTGGCATTCAAGATACGAGAAGACCGGAACCATGAAAAAATAGTTTCCGGAATGTAAACAAAAAACAAATAACCACCGGTCATATGACCGGTGGTATTTTAGTAGGTTTGTTTACTCGGCTTCTTCAGGGAATGCCTTGGCATATGCGTCAAGGACTGCGTCTTTCAGCTGAGTTCTAACTTCCTGGGTGAGGGGATGTGCAATATCTCTGAAATCGCCTTCGCCCATTTTCTTGGAGGGCATTGCGATGAACATTCCGTTCTGGCCTTCGATAACCTTAATGTCGTGTACTACGAATTCTCCATCAAAGGTAATTGAAGCTACTGCCTTAAGTTTGCTTTCATCTCCTACTTTCCTAATCCTAATGTCAGTAATATTCATTTTTTCCACCTTTCCTGTTGTATAAAAGATTTATCACTATTTCTCCCTACAACACCTATATTATAGTCCACCGTTAAAAAATATACAATGTATTTATTTCAGTACATGGCGAAAAGCCTGAATAATTGTGAAAAAAACAACTAACGTTAGAATTTAAAACAACTCGAGGTTAGGAACTGCTTCAATGATCCTTTCTTCCTGGGATACTTTTCCAAGATGAACGACACAGGAATAGTCGTTTATTTTTTTGACCTGAGGCTCTCTTGCAACTATGGCAATGCCGACTCCTGTGACGGTTCCTCCGAATTCGCCGATCATTTCGCTGATGCCTGTGACAGAGCCGCCGCCTCTCATGAAGTCATCTATAATGAGTACTTTGGAGCCTTCGGCGATGGCGCGCTTTGACATGGACATTTTCTGGAGCCTGTCGTAGGATCCGGAAAAGTAGTTGATACTTACTGTGGATCCCTCTGAGATTCTTGCTTCGCGCCTTATGACGACCAGAGGAAGGTTGAGGAGGTGAGATACGTTGTAGGCCAGGGGAATGCCCTTGGTCTCAACGGTGGCCACATATTCCGCGCCGCAGTCCCTGAACTTTCTTGCAAAGATCCTGGAAAGGCCTTCCACCAGTTCATGATCATAGAAGATATCTGAAGTGTAGACAAAGTTTCCTCCGAGAAGGCGGGATGTGTCTCTCAGCCTTTCACAGAAGGTGTTCTGAAGCCTTAAGACTTCTTCATCTGAGATGTCAGGCACATATCTGACACCGCCTCTTGCTCCGGGAATTGTCTCCAGGTATCCGGTACCCGTGAACTCTATGGCCTGGGATGCTGCATGGATATCTTCCGATACGCTGGATTTGGCGCAGCCGAAGAGGTCGCAGAAATAGTGAAGGCCGTAGGGCTTTGAGGGGTTTTCTGTCAATATTCTGATAAGGGCTCCGATACGTTCCGTACGTTTCATGTCAGGTCCTCCGTTTTCGTTCGTATTATTTACAGCTTTAGCATATATAAAAATCAAATAATTGTCAAGGAGTGTAATAATACTGAATGAATGCAAAAAACAAGCAATATAATTGATGCAAAAATTTTGGCTTGTGATATAATGTATTATGTATGGTTATATTGATCAGAATAAGGAGCAATAGACATTATGGTTACCAGAAATTATATCGACAAGATATTTGACCGCGGAAGTTTCATGGAGATCGGCGAAGGCATGAAAAGCTCTGTCGTCACAGGTTACGGCAGAATAGGAGACAAGATGGTATATGCCTTTCTTCAGGACAGTGAAACAGAAGGCGGAGCCTTCAGCAAGACTGCTGCGGAAAAAATCAAGAACACATATAATCTTGCCCTTAAAGCAAGGATACCTGTAATCGGACTTCTGGATTCCACAGGTTATCTCATAGATGAGGGGGCTGAGGCTCTTAACGGATTCTCGGAGGTTTATGCTCTTGCCAACAGGGCCAGGGAGGATCTGCTTCAGATAATGATTGTCGGAGGAAAGTGCATGGGGCAGATGGTGAGTCTGGCTTCAACTGCAGACTTTTTCTTTAAAGATATGGAACTGGCTGAAGCTTTTGACAAGACCCGTGAACTCATAAAGGTTCTTCCGTCTGCCAAGGGAGACCGTCCTGAGCAGTTTGAGACTTCCGACGATCTCAATCGACTTATACCTGATATCGAGAAACATATAGACAGCGGGAAGGCCATCTTAAAGGACATCTCAGACAACGGTTTCCTTATTGAGACAGATTCCGACAAGGCACCGGAGCTCACAACAGGATTTATCAAAATAAATGGCGTCATGGTTGCGGCCCTCGCCAACAACAGGACTCTGAAGGGAAACCGCATGGGACTGGCAGCAATAGAAAAGGCTGCAAAACTTGTTGAGACTGCAGGCAAATTCAAGCTTGGCATCATTAAAGTTTCAAATACCGACGGCATTGAGACCAAAGAGGACCAGAATCTTATTGTAAGCGCGTCCGGAAGACTTTGGAATGCATTCTCTAAAGCAAAAGTTCCGATGATTGACGTCATAACAGGAAATGTCATGGGAGGAGCCTACAGCCTGATAAACGGAAGGGCTACGTCTACGGATATTACATTTGCATGGAAGAATGCAAGAGTGAACATAATCAACCCGAGGCAGGCCGCAGATATTCTCTATGGACCGCTGGATGCCACGAACATAGAGGAGAAGGCAGAGGAATATGAGAGAACACATTCTTCAGCTCAGATCCTCGAGGAAAAGGGACTGATCGATAAGATCATAGAGCCTGAAGAAACGAGAAAATATATTGCCGGGGCTCTTGAATCCTATGCAAATCTGTAAGGGGAGGTAAGAGAATGTCACTTGGTGAAACTTTATTAAAAGCTCTCATGGACACCCTTATGGGAATGGGTTCAGTCTTTCTCATACTGATACTCATATGCATCATCATTTCCCTCTTTAAGTTCATCCCGAAACCTGAAGCTCATGGTGCAGGAAGCCCTGCTCACGTGAAAGAAGAGGTTAAGGATGAAAGTGAAGATGATGAAATAACAGCTGTCATCATGGCAGCCATCAGGATGCACCTTGAAAGGGATGGTGCCTTAAAGGGTGAGCCCGAAGGAGCAGACAATGCCCCCGGATATATAGTAAGATCAGTCAGAAGAAGAAAATAGGAGATAGATCTATGGAAAAATATATCGTAAAAGTAAACGGAAAAGAATACGAAGTAGAGATCGAGAAGGTAGGAGAGACTTCAGCTCCTGCTCAGGCTGCAGCTCCTAAGGAAGAAGCCAAGGCTCCTTCTCCTGCGCCCGCTCAGGTATCCGGAACAGTCCTTGAAGCCGGCGCAGCTGGAAAGGTGTTCAAGCTTCTCAAGAAAGCAGGGGACCACGTTGAAAAGGGTGAGGATGCAGTCATTCTTGAAGCCATGAAGATGGAGATCCCAATGGTAGCTCCTGCTTCCGGAACCATCAGTGAAATTTTTGTAAGTGAAGGTCAGCCTGTAGAAGCAGGCGACAGACTTCTTGTTATCGCATAAAAGGAAAAAGATATGGAATATATCACAGAAACTCTGAAAAATCTTTTGGAGCAGACGGCATTCTTCAATCTTTCCATAGGCAATGTTGTCATGGTTGCGGTAGCCTGTTTCTTTCTGTACCTGGCAATAGCCAAGGAATATGAGCCGCTTCTTCTGCTCCCCATATCCTTCGGTATTCTTCTCGTAAATATCTATCCTCCCATTATGGAGGAGGGAGGTCTGCTGAACTACTTCTTCAAGCTTGATGAATGGACAATTCTTCCGTCCCTCATCTTCCTGGGAGTAGGAGCCCTCACGGATTTCGGGCCCCTCATTGCAAACCCCAAGAGCTTCCTTCTGGGAGCAGCTGCACAGTTCGGCGTTTTCGGAGCATATCTCATGGCAATGCTTCTGGGCTTCAGCCCTGAATCCGCAGCCTCCATCGGAATCATCGGAGGAGCTGACGGACCTACCTCCATCTATCTTGCCATGATGCTGGGACAGAAGGAGATCATGGGACCCATTGCGGTCGCAGCCTATTCATATATGGCCCTGGTACCCATCATCCAGCCGCCCATCATGAAACTCCTCACCACTCAGGAGGAGCGCAAAATAAAGATGGAGCAGCTGAGATTCGTATCAAAGAAGGAAAGGATACTTTTCCCCATAATCGTAACCATCGTTGTATGCTCTCTGCTTCCTTCAACGGCACCCTTGATCGGAATGCTCATGCTGGGCAATCTCTTCAGGGAGTCCGGAGTTGTAAGGCAGCTTCAGGAGACTGCATCCAACGCTCTTATGTATATCGTTGTAATCTTTCTCGGTACGTCTGTGGGAGCCACAGCTTCTGCTGAAGCCTTCCTCAAACTGACTACCATCAAGATCATAATACTCGGCCTCATTGCCTTTGCCTTCGGTACGGCTGCCGGCGTCATTTTCGGAAAGATCATGTGCAAAGCCACACACGGCAAGATCAATCCTCTTATCGGAGCTGCCGGTGTATCTGCAGTACCCATGGCTGCCCGTGTAGCCCAGAAGGTGGGAGCTGAAGAGGATCCCACAAACTTCCTTCTCATGCATGCCATGGGACCCAACGTTGCCGGCGTAATCGGCACGGCTGTGGCGGCAGGAGTATTTATGGCGGTATTCGGTGTTTAAAAAGTGCTTGAATTATTCAGGAGATGCTTGAAATGTCAGAAAAGAAATTAAAGATAATGGAAACGGTCTTAAGAGACGCACATCAGTCTCTGGCGGCCACAAGAATGAGAACAGAAGATATGCTGCCGATCCTGGAAAAAATGGACCAGGTAGGCTATCATTCAATAGAGTGCTGGGGAGGAGCTACCTTCGATGCATGCCTGAGATTCCTGGATGAAGATCCCTGGGAAAGGCTGAGAAAG
Organism: uncultured Clostridia bacterium; assembly: GCA_946645735.1. Next base: position 986 of record CAMPCK010000050.1, on the reverse strand, counting down.
TTAAGAAAGGGCATGCCCAACACCAAGCTTCAGATGCTTTTAAGAGGCCAGAACCTTCTCGGCTACAGACACTATGCTGATGACGTGGTGGAATACTTCGTTCAGAGATCCATCGCAAACGGAATCGATATCATAAGAATATTCGATGCCTTAAATGACCTGAGAAATCTGGAGACTTCCGTAAGAGCCGCCAAGAAGGAAGGCGGGGAAGTGCAGATCGCATTTTCATATACTCTCGGAGACGGATATACCCTGGACTACTGGATGCAGCTTGCAAAGGACATCGAGTCCATGGGAGCTGATTCCATCTGCATAAAGGATATGTCCGGAATCCTCATGCCCCAGGCAGCTGCGAAACTTATCCCGGCTCTCAAGTCAGCAGTTAAGATTCCCATCCAGCTTCACAGCCACTGCACTTCAGGTGTAGCCATGATGACCTATATGAAGGCCATCGAAGCGGGCTGCGATATTGTTGATACGGCCATATCCCCCTGGGCCATGGGTACATCCCAGCCTGCCACAGAGGTTATCTGCAAGGCATATGAGGGAACAGAATTCGACACAGGCCTGGATCAGGATCTTCTGGCGGATATCGCTGATTACTTCAGACCCATCCAGGAGAGGTTCGTCAAGTCCGGCCAGATCGATCCCAAGGTCATGGGAGTCAATATCAAGACCTTAAGGTACCAGGTTCCCGGAGGCATGCTCTCCAATCTGGTTTCCCAGCTCAAGGACCAGAATGCATCCGACAGGTTCTATGAGGTGCTCCAGGAGGTTCCCAGAGTAAGAATGGATCTGGGACAGCCGCCTCTTGTTACTCCTTCATCACAGATCGTGGGAACCCAGGCTGTACTTAACGTTCTAATGGGTGAGAGATACAAGGTCATGAGTGAGGAGACCAAGGCCATCTTAAGAGGTGAGTACGGAAGGACCATGAAGCCTTTCAATCCCGAAGTACAGAAGAAGGCCCTTGAAGGCAAGGAACC
>CAMPCK010000049.1 GCA_946645735.1 uncultured Clostridia bacterium | reverse complement strand
CACAGCCTGCCTTTTCCTTTTCTACAAAAGATACTGCTTTATGATCTCGTCCATCATCCTCTGATCGAAGGGCTGGCTCTTGGTCTCAAAAGTCAGTATCAGGTTTTTTCCGGGAAAATACCCATTCTTCATGTAAGCGTTGATCTTGGCTATATTATCAAAGAGATACGTCGGGTCGTCCATCTTCCCGAGGTGTTCATGTATGAATTCTTTGCGAAGGCGGACATTGAGCACCCTGAAGTCAGGGTTGACCCATCTGAAGCCCTTGAGATAAAGCGGCACCTCATATTTTGCGGGGATTCCAAAATCATCATACTTGTTATATATCCCGACTTCAGATTTGGAGCGCACCCTGATGCCGCGGTCCGAGTAGTACTCCGGTGCGCCCTCCTCGAAGCCCGGCCTGTCGTAGGGCTCCTCCAGCCATTTCTTTACAAACTCCTCATCCGTCATCATAATGGGCGTCACCAGCTCCCGCCTGGCAGGACTCAGCTTCTCATACACATCCTCCGCCACGCCCTTGTTGTATCTGCCGATAAGTTTAGTGAGAGTATTGAGTTCTCGCTCCGCAGCCTCCAGGACCTTGCGGTCATAATCCTTTTGGGCAAGGGCTTTTGCTAAGGATATGTCTTTTCTGGTGATGTATATCCCGTTATTTTGATCCCTATCTGTTCTATGAAAATATTGGGGAAACCTTCTGGTGCAAGCGACTCTCAGCGTCCCCTCCGGAGCCTTTGCGAGCGCCACTTCTTTTTCTTTTATTATTTCTTCGAGTAACAGCGCTCTATTATTAAAATTGTTCAGTGATAACCTCATTCCAAACTCCTTTCTTGTAATAGTGCATACTGTAAGTGTTGATGGCTATTTATATTAGTCTTTTTTCTGATAGATTTCTACTTAATATAGGTCTCGATCCTCTGTGTGTGCACTTTTTAAGGTTTCGGTGCTTATAAATTTAATCATCCCCCTTTTTAGTAAGCTCTTTAAAGAATAATAGTCTAACTAGAATGACCATCATATCCCCAGGTGTGCAGACTTGCCATCAAACATGCATATAAATTAAGCCATCATTTACTTTAGTAAGCACAAGCAACATTTCTTTGTTTGCCAATAATATCAAATTCTTTTTTTAACCGCAATAGTCCAAATTTGTATACAATCGACTTGCAGAGGGCTCGGCCCCTTGACTGGCAAGGGCTTTCGCAGTGGCCCATGCAAAACATTGGCTGCAAAACTTTTTTTAATCTGCCCACTATGATATAATTCTCTTGTGAAAGGAGAATGCCATGAAAATCATCTGTATCGGAGACAGCCTCACATTTGGCTACGGTGTCTGGCGCATGGACTGCTGGGTGAGCCTTCTTGAAAAGAGAACAGAACTTCGTGTCCTCAACCGCGGCTATAATGGCGACACCACTGCATATATGCTTCAGCGCTCTAAGAACAAGATCATACCCTATGAGACATCTGAAGGTGACATCGTAATTATCATGGGCGGTGCAAATGACACTCTGACCTATGGCGCAAATGCAGATGATGTTAAGAACATTCTTAAGATCTGCGACCTGGCCCTAGAAAAAAACGCCACGCCAATCATCGGCATTCAGCCTGGGTTTATGGAGTCCGCCTATCCTTTCTATGGACCTCTTGATTCTGTGAAACTCAATGAGAATTTCAATGCTTTTGCAGAAGCTCTGATTGCTGAAGCTGAAGCAAGAGAATTAACATATTTAGACCTGAGGCCTGTTCTCAATACACCTGAACTCTTCGAGGATTGTGTACACCCTACAGAGGAAGGCCACGAAATTATAGCTGATACAGTACTAAGCCTTATTGCGCCGCTGATTAAGCATGATACGCAGAAGATTGATTCTATGAGTCATTTATGAACCTAGTGCATATATTATGAGCCATCGCCCTTTCTAGTATGCAAAATATAACTACCTAGTGCACATATAATGAGTCGACGACCCTCCTAGTATGCAAAATATAACTACCCAGTGCACATATAATGAGTCAACGCCTCTCCTAGTATGCAAAACATGACTGCCTGGTGCACATAAATATCATTATCATCTATTATAGTGTGCAGCTACCCCTGCATATGTACTAACAAATAAAGCCTTCGTGATCTGTAGTATGCAAAATCATCAAAAGCTGTACTAATAAATCATATAAGCGTTAAATTTTATGAGCACTCTTGTTTGCAGTCCACTGCAGACATCGCAAAAAACCAAAACGGATGCGCCGTGGAACAGGCGCATCCGCTCTTTTTTTCAAAATTACTAGCTCATCTTCACCGGTCGTGCTATGCCGGCATCGGCCTGGGCCTGGTTGCGCATGAGTTCGCGGTCGGCCTCGGCGTTTTGCTCTATGATGGCGAGCTTCTTTGTGTATTTGTCGATTTTTTCGCTGTCGCCAAGGAACTTGTAGATTCCAAGGACTTCCTGCATGGCGTCTTTGTTGCTGGGGCTGAGCTTAAGCACCTGAAGGTAATACTTAAGCGCCTCTTCATAAGCTGCTCTTACCACCTCGTCGTCCTTAGCAACTGCCTGAGGATCAGCTTCCAGCAGCTCCTTCTCGCTCTGGTCAGCCAGCGCGCGGTATGCGGTTCCCAGGTAGTGCCAGAGAGGCCACCAATCCTTGAAGCGGCTTTCTGTGTAAGGCTTGAGGGCTTTGATTCCCTCATCAAACCTGCCGCTTAAGATCATGTTGTATCCCTCTTCGATCTTTACAGGCTCCTCGAGCTGTGCCAGTCTTTCCTTTATGTCCTTAACAGCGTCCTCGAGAGCTTTTTCGCCCTGGCCGGACAGATGTGAGCGGCCGTCCTTTTCGGCCAGCTCCAGGTATTTTTCCCAGGTGAGCTTTGCCTTAAGATAAAGGCCCATGTTCAGGTATGCGTAGCCAAGGAAATAATAAGCCTCGGTCAGCTCAGGATTCTTTATGGTAGCGACTTCGAAGGCTTCGATGGACTCAGCTTTGTAGCGGCCGATGACGTCTCCGATGGTGCCGGGGTCTGACATGGCAAGCTGCTGGGATTCCTCTGCCTGTGCGATCTTCTCGTAGCAGTCCTTAAGGGATCTTCCGTAGCAGTAGTAGGCGTTGGCATTTTCGGGGTCGATCTGCATGGCTGCCCTGAACCAGATGCAGGCCTCGTCGAACTTGTCCTCCTGAGCGATATCCACGCCCTGGGCGATAAGGCCGTTGGCGAAGTTCTTGTCGAAGTTTTTAAGTATGTACTGAATATAGTTTTCTTTGTATTTGAAGCCCGGATCCACACCGAAGACGAAGGCCATGTTCATGGCAATCTTGAGTACAGTGATGCCGGTCATTTCTGTTTTTCTGATGGGGACAGGAATATCTTTAAGGATATCGTACACTTCTGCTCTCTTAAGATAATCATAGGAAAGCTCATCGAACACCATCTCTCCAAGATGTTCCTGAAGCAGTTCTCCTATCCTGTCGTTTTTGGTTATGCTCATTCTTTGATTTCCCAACCTTTCCTGATAAATCTTCCGTAATTGATCCTGTCCATGGTCTCTCTTGCATCCAGGTCCAGGGTCTTGAGGACTTCCTTGTCGCAGTCAGCCACAGTTCCGTCCTCAGAAAGCACCTTTGAGAACTCCAGCATTATTCTGTACTGGTCATCCTTTCTTCTGTCGCGGTTCTGGTATCCCCTCTCGTAATAGAAGGCGGCCAGTCGGCTGAAGAGTTTAAAGGGCGTCATCTCTGATGTGAGATAGTCCAGAGTATGGCTGAAGCCCTTTCTGTTATAGTAGGTGTCAAGCATGCGGTCCATTTCCTTGAGATGAACCATTTCTTCTGCGCTGATCCACTTGGTGGACACCACTTCATAGGGCGTGTGGTCCCTGTAGACTATGCCGAACTCCGATGCGCGTCTGTGGATCTCAGTCCCCTTAAGTACCTTGAGGAATCCCATCTGAAAAGCATCGGCCTTCAAGGCGTATACCTTGTCGAAGCCTCTTTCGAAGGTCTCCATGGTCTCATAGGGAAGTCCTGCGATCAGGTCCACATGGGTGTGGCAGTTACCGAGCTCCGCCAGCCTTCCCGTGTTGTAAAGAACGGGATAGACATTTTCTGCCCTGTTCACAGCGCGCAAGGTCTCCGGGTTAGTTGACTGGATCCCTATCTCCAGCTGGAAAAGCCCTTTTCTGGCTTTCCCCAGAAGTTCCAGAGTCCTGTCATCCAGAAGGTCCCCGCAGAGCTCAAAGTGGAAATTGGTCACGCCGTTATCGTTCTGGATTATATAGTTAATGATTTTGTAAGCTCTTTCCCTGTCGTAGTTGAAGGTCCTGTCGATGAACTTCACCTGGGTCAGGTTCTTGAAAAGAAAGTACTTGAGTTCACTCTCAACTCTCGATGCGTCCAGGGCCCTTACGGTCTTGTCTATGGATGACATGCAGTAGGAGCACCTGAAGGGACAGCCGCGGCTGGACTCGTAATAGACCACCTTGTCCTGCTCAGGCTCCAGCACGGAGTAAGGAAAAGGAATGCTGTTGAAGTCCAGGGGATCTATCTGTTCGTTGACGTAGATCAGGTTCCCTGCCCTGTAGGACAGCCCCGGGATGGTGGACAGCTCATCCTCTTCAGTCATGTCATAAGCCTGACGCTTTCCCGTGAGAAGCTGCACCAGCCTGAAGAAGGGATATTCCCCCTCCCCTGAGATCAGATAGTCGCACCAGTCGTTTTCAGTCATGAAGTCAGCGCTGTCAAAACTGGTCTCCGGCCCGCCGATAAGGATCTTCATGTCGGGTTTCGCCTTCTTGAGATCCGAGCAAAGAACTGACGTCTCCTCTATATTCCAGAGATAGCAGGAGAAACATACGAGATCATAATCAGCTCTCACTATCTCGTTATATATGTAGTTCAGGTCGTTATTGATGCTGAATTCCCTGAGCTCCGTCTCGCAGTCCTCGTTGGCGATAACCGTGTACATGTACCGTATGGCCAGATTGGAGTGCACATATTGAGAATTTAAAGTTGTAAGAAGAATCTTCATTTATACTTTCCTTTATCAGAGAGCTCTGAAATAATCGCTTTTTATGAGGCTCTTGTCCTTCATGCATCTTTTGAGAGCCTCTATCATCCTGTCGTTGTCTTCAGGAAGATTTCCCTTAAGGGATACATAGTTTGATGCATGGTTGGATCTGAATATGCAGCTCTTCTCGGGTCTTGCATAGTCCAGCATGATGGCTGATTCCTGAAGGACCTCTTCCGGCTTGAGGAGCTGAAATCTTCCTTCTTTCCAGTCCTTATACATTGGCGCAATGGGGTCCAGGATCAGGGTCAGGAAGCTCACATAGGATGCGTTCATCTCTGCGATCATTTTGCCTGATTCCACGGCGTGCTCCTCCATGAGTTCAGGTCCGCCGAGACCTGAGATGAAGGTGACGGAGGTCTTTATTCCGTTTCTCTCAAGCTTCTTTACGCCGTCTATCAGCTGCTCTGCGGTCTCCCCCTTGTTGATCATTTCAAGGACCTTGGGAGATCCGGACTCAGCTCCGAGATATACCATGGTGAGGCCGTGATTGCGGAGTTCCTGAAGTTCCTCGTCGCTCTTTCTCAAAGCGTCCGTGGCTCTTCCATAGGAGGTCACCCTCTCGCACTCGGGGAAGAGTTCCCTTATCCTGTCCAGGATGGTCAGGAGCTTGGAGTTCTTCAGGCACAGGGCATCCCCGTCACAGAGGAAGATCCTGTCGACTCTTCTGTAGTGAGCTCTTGCCCAGTCCAGATCCTCCAGCACGTCGGATTCCGGACGGAGCCTGAACTGCTTATTCTTATACATGTTGCAGAAAGTACATTTGTTGTGGGAGCAGCCCACTGTCACCTGAAGGAGCAGGCTGTATGCTTCGCTTGGCGGTCTGTAAATATCTCCGATGTATCTCATAATGCTTCCTTTTAAGCAAAAAACTTTCTGACGAAAGTTTTTTGCATATTATATTAAATTACATTCTTTCGGGTGCTTCCATGCCGAGAAGTCTCAGGCCGTTCTTGATGGCTGTCTTGGCAGCTACAACGAGAGCAAGCTTGGCTTTTCTTTCTTCCTTATCGTCTGTAAGGATGTGCTCATCGTGATAGAACTTGTTGAAGGCCTGGGCCATGTCAATGATGTGGCGTGTCAGGATGGAAGGTTCATACTTCTCACCTGCTTCGATGATTACGTCTGTAAGAGCGTAGATTTCCTTTGCAAGGGTGTATGCTGCTTCACCTGTTACGTAGGAAGGATCGAAGCCCTTGAGATCCTTTGCATCGTCTCCTGCGTTTCTCAGGATGGATGCGCATCTTGCGTAGGTGTACTGTACGTAGGGACCTGTCTCTCCGTTAAAGTCGAGAACCTGCTTCCAGCTGAAGACGTAGTCCTTGATACGGTTGTTGGAGAGCTCGTTGAATACGACGGCTCCGACTCCGACCTGCTTTGCGGTCTCATCGATATTGTCTGTTGCAACTCCCTTTTCAAGGATGATCTCCCTGGTCTCCTCGATGGCGCGGTTAAGAACGTCCTCAAGGAAGACTACACGTCCGTGACGTGTGGACATGGTGCCCTCTTCAAGGCTAACCAGACCGAAGGGAACGTGGATGATGTCCTTGGACCATTCATATCCCATGAGTTCAAGGATCTTCTTGAGCTGCTGGAAGTGAAG
>CAMPCK010000048.1 GCA_946645735.1 uncultured Clostridia bacterium | reverse complement strand
AAGGTCTCCCACACGGTCCTTAGCCGTGCGCGTCTGCCAATTCCGCCATGTCCGCAAGGGGCAGCTCTTTTTTTGACTGCCTTATTATATTACTATTTTTTAAATAAAAGGTCAAGAGGTTTTTTGAGATAAAAGTAATATTTTTGCTTTGATGATTAAAAGAGCAGAGAAGAACTAATATCAGTTGTTTTTCTTGATTGTTAAATTGAACTGTGATATCATTTATTAGAAGCACAAGCTATTATATTTGTGATGAAAAGGATAAAAAAATGAGCGAAGAAAAGATAATCAAAGAAATGCACGAGTCCGGAGAAATGTATCTGGAGACCATCCTCATACTTTCCGGTGAGAAGCCTGCAGTAAGATCCATTGACGTGGGTGAATACATGGGTTTCTCAAAGCCTTCTGTAAGCAGGGCTGTGGGAAAACTCAAGGCTGACGGATATATTTACGTGGATAAATCAGGATATATCACTCTCACTGAATCCGGAAGAGCTATAGCAGAGCGCATTTATGACAGACACAATACCCTTGAGAAGATATTCGTGACCATGGGTGTTGATCAGGAGACCGCTGAAGATGATGCCTGCAAACTGGAGCATTACTTAAGTGACACCACCTACGAGGCAATGAAGAAGTATTTTAACATTTAGCTATATGTTCCGAAGACCCGCCTGAGGCGGGTCTTTTGTTTTGGGATCACAGGTGATATAATAATAGTGCAAAACAAAGGAGGCGGTAAAATGGAATATATAGGAGATGTATTTTATAAGTACGGCGGCGGACTATATGCCAACATTACGAACAGCTGCCCCGACAGATGTGAATTCTGCATACGCGATATGGTGGGAGCCCTCGGCGGAGCTGATTCTCTCTGGCTCAGAAGAGAGCCGACTCTCGATGAAATAAAAGAACTTCTTGGAGAATGGGATCTTAAGGACTTCAGCGAGCTGGTTTTCTGCGGATACGGGGAACCCACTGAGAGACTGGATGATCTGCTTGAAACCGCGAAATACGCCAAAGAGATCTGCCCGGGAATCAAGATCAGGATCAACACCAACGGCCTGTCGGATTTAATAAACGGCCGTGATACTACAAAGGATCTCGAAGGAATAGTGGATGCTGTGTCAGTTAGTCTCAATGCCAAGGGACCTGAAGAGTATCTGGCTCTTTGCCATCCCAGGTTTGGAATCAAAGCCTTTGATGCCATGGTGGACTATACCAGAAGGGTAAAGCTTGTGGTACCCGATGTTACCATGTCTATAGTAGGAGGAACTATCCCGAGACAGGACGAAGGACCCTGCAGAAAAATCGCCGAAAACTTAGGAGTTAAGTTCAGGATAAGATAAGAAATACAGAACAGAATATAATAAGAACTGCCGGCTTTTGCCGGCAGTTTTTTACTTATCTATGATCTCTCCGTTAAGGGAGATGGTAACGACATTCCAGGGGATGAACTTGCCGCTGGCCTGAAGGGCTTTCATGGCGGCCATCTGAAGGCCTCCGCAGCATGGAACTTCCATTCTTACGATGGTAACGCTTTTGATATCGTTGTCTCTTATGATCTCAGTGAGCTTCTCTGAGTAATCTATGGAATCCAGCTTGGGACATCCGATGAGGGTAACCTTTCCCTTCATGAAGTCCTCATGCATGTTTGCATAGGCATAAGCTGTGCAGTCTGCAGCGATCAGAAGCTTGGCGCCGTCAAAGAAGGGTGCGCGGGTTGGCAGAAGCTTGATCTGGCAGGGCCACTGGGCAAGACGGGATACAAGCCCGGACTGGTGTACTGTTTCAGGGGGAGTCTCTTTTTTTTCATTTCTGTTGAACTGTCTCATCTGAGATCCGGGACAGCCTCCCTGATGTATGTGACTGTTTCCTGACATACTCTTAGCTCTTTTAACGGCTTCCTCATCATATTCCGGGGCTTCGCGCTCTTCAAAGGTTATGGCGCCTGTGGGGCATGCGGGCAGACAGTCGCCGAAACCGTCGCAGAAGTTTTCCCTTACGAGCTTTGCTTTGCCGTTCACCATGTCTATGGCTCCTTCGTGGCAGGCATTGGCGCAGAGACCGCAGCCGTTACACTTTTCTTCATCTATATGTATTATTTTCCTTATCATTGTTTTGCCTCCTTGATTTTATGTCTGCATTATATTACAATCAGTCTGTACGGTATGTGGTTATTACCACATTTTTCAGAAAATTCAGGAAAAAATGGACAAGAATCTTTTGAAAAACAGCATATTCTTTAAAGGCCTCACAGAAGAAGAAGCCGACAGCGCCTTTAAAGCCCTTAAAACTTCAGAAAGGAATTTTTCCAGGGGCGAGAGGATCCTTAAGGCGGGAGATAAAACCGAGTACCTGGGTCTTATGGCAAAGGGAAGCGCAACCATAGAGAGCAACGACCTCTGGGGAAACAGGACGGTTCTCGGACATGTGGAGCAGGGCGGATTTTTTGCAGAAACCTATGCCTTTCTTGAGGACGAGCCTCTTCTTGTGGATGTGGTAGCCAATGAGGATTGCAATGTGGTGTTTCTTAAGGCATCGGAACTGAGGTACATAAGCAGCAGCATCGATACCTGGCAGGTGAAGCTTCTGAGCAATCTTCTGAGGATCTCAACGGGGAAGAACCTCCAGCTTTCAGAAAAGAGTTTCCAGACATCCCCCAAGACCATAAGAGGCAAAGTCATGGCTTACCTCAACTCGCTTTCCTTAAGAAAAGGGACCTCCAGATTCATGATACCCTTTGACCGTCAGCAGCTGGCGGACTATCTGAATGTGGAAAGGACAGCCCTTTCAAAGGAACTCTCCAAGATGCAGCGTGACGGGCTTATCCGCTTCAGGGGCCATGATTTCGAAGTGCTGTATAAAGATATAGACTGATTTCACAGGGAGACGATTATGGATTATTCGGCAGAATACAAAAGCAAACTGAGAACAGCCGACCAGGCTGCCAAGATAGTTAAATCGGGCGACTGGATAGACTACTGCACCAATCTGGGCTATCCCAAGCTCATGGATGCGGCCATTGCCAGAAGAAAGGACGAACTTACAGACGTCAAGATAAGGGGAAACCTGATCTTCGAGCCCATTCAGACCGTAGAGTGCGACCCGGAAAGAGAGCACTTCATATATAACAGCTGGCATTGCTCAGGATATGAGAGATCCCTTGCGGATAAAGGCCTCTGCAACTTCATACCTATGATCTTCAGAAACCTCGTGCCCTATTACCGCCACTTCCTGGAGGTGAACGTGGGTATAGCCTGCGCTGCTCCCATGGATAAGCACGGATATTTCAACCTTTCCTGTGCATCCGGTATCGCCAAGGGAATCCTGGATAAAGCGGACAAAGTGATCATAGAAGTAAATGATAAGCTACCAAGGGTATCCGGAGGATTCGGACAGGTGATCCATATCTCAGATGTGGACCTCATCGTTGAAGGAGAGCATGGTGAACTTCCCAGGATGCCTGTCCACGAGCCGACCAAGGAGGACGTTGCCATCGCTGAACAGCTTATCGAGATGATACCCGACGGGGCAACCATACAGTTCGGCATAGGAGGCATGCCCAATACCCTCGGTAAGATGATCGCACAGTCAGATCTTAAGGATCTCGGCATGCATACAGAGCTCTGCTCCGATGCCTATGTAGATCTCTGGGAGGCAGGGAAGCTTACAAACAGAAAAAAGACATATTTAAAGGATATAGGGGTAACGGGTCTCGCCTTCGGGTCCCAGAGAGTATATGACTGGATAGATGAGAATCCCTGCGTGGCCTTCATGCCCCTGGAGTTTGTAAATGCTCCTGAAGTCATCGCAAAAAATGACAAGATGATATCCATCAATAACTGCATTGCCGTGGACCTCTTCGGCCAGGTAAGCGCAGAAAGCTCAGGAACCCGTCATATTTCAGGAACCGGCGGCCAGCTGGACTACCTGACGGGAGCAGCCATGTCAAAGGGAGGAAAGGCCTTCATCTGCATGACCTCCACCTACAAGGCCAAAAACGGCGAGCTCAGGTCAAGGATACAGCCCACCTTCCAGGGGGACATCGTAACGGATCCCAGGAGCCAGGCATATTATCTCGTTACAGAATTCGGAATAGTGAATCTTGTGGGAAAGACCACCTGGGAAAGAGCAGAGGAGCTCATATCCATTGCTCATCCGGATTTCAGGGAGGAGCTCATAAGAGAAGCAGAAAAACTCTCCATATGGAGAAGATCAAACAAGAGATAACAACAGTTTCATGAATAAAGAAGTTACAGCTGAAAAAAAGAATAATCAGAATATGGGACTGCTTCTGAGGTTTCTTAAGGGAAGTAAGGCCTTGTTCATACTGAGCATTACCTGTTCCGCCCTCATGACCTTTGTGGACATGCTGAATCCCCAGATTATCAGGGGCACCATAGACAATGCCATAGGAGGAAAGCCCTCGCAGTTTCCGGAGGGGATCAATTCCCTGGTTGATAGCCTCGGAGGTTTCACATATATCGGGCAGCATCTGTGGATACCGGCTCTTGCCATAGCAGGACTCGGACTTATCAGAGTTGCTGCTCAGTTCGGGACTACCATGCTGAATACAGCAGGTTCTGAAGTTCTTGTAAAGAATATGAGGGATACACTTTTTTCCCATATATCCAGGCTTCCATATTCATGGCACATGAAGAACAGCACCGGAGACATCATTCAGCGCTGTACAACGGACGTGGACAGAATGAGGACCTTCGTTGCAGAACAGCTCACGACGGTATTCAGAATAACCATACTGATAGCCATGTCCCTCTATTTCATGTTCAGCATGAACGTCAAGATGGCCCTGATTGCGACCGCGCCCATTCCAGTCATTCTGGCATACTCCGTCATCTTCAGAAAAGAGATGCATGTGGGCTTCCGCGAATGCGACGAAAACGAAGGACTGGTTTCAAACATCGTTCAGGAGAACCTGACGGGAGTTCGCGTTGTGCGCGCCTTTGCCAATGAGAAGCTGGAGAAGGACCGCTTCAAAAAACAGAACGACTATTACTGCAGCCTCTGGGTACACATGGGGCACGTCATAGGTAAGTTCTTCTCCATCCAGGACATCCTCTGCGGCCTTCAGATCCTGCTGGTTACGGTTTTTGGTGCGGTTCTCGCTGTAAAGGGAGAGATGACTTCAGGTGAGTATGTCGCCTTCGTATCATATAACGGCATGCTGAGTTTTCCCATCAGGAGACTGGGCAGGATGCTGTCAGAGATGGCCAAGGCAGGAGTATCCCTGGACAGACTTGCCTACATAATGGATTCTGAAGAGGAACACGACCGCCCGGGAGCTATGGACTCCGACATGACGGGGGATATCCGTTTCGAAAACATTACCTTCTGCTATGAAGAGGGTCATGACATATTAAAGGATATAAATATAGATGTGCCTGCGGGTTCGACCCTGGGAATCCTGGGAGGAACCGGTTCCGGAAAGAGCACCCTTATGCTTCTTCTGGACAAGCTCTATGAAATTCCGGAGGGCCGCGGCAGGATTACCATAGGCGGCGTGGACATCAGGGATATAAGGACCCAGCATTTAAGAAAAAACATCGCCATGGTCCTTCAGGAGCCCTATCTCTTCTCAAGATCGCTTAAAGACAATATTGGAATTGCAAATGAACATCTGCAGCTCAAGGATATAGAGCGCGCCGCTGAAGCAGCCTGTCTCACCGAAGCCATTGAGGGCTTCACGGAGGGCTATGATACCTTTGTGGGTGAGCGCGGTGTGACCTTGTCCGGAGGTCAGAAGCAGAGGACTGCCATTGCCCGCGCCCTCACTCAGGATGCGCCCATAATGATCCTGGACGATTCTCTTTCTGCTGTTGACAACAAGACGGACGCCAGAATCAGGGCATCCCTTGAAGAGAGGTTCGGAACGGCAACCATAATAATCATTTCCCACAGAATAACCACACTTTCCAAGGCGGACAAGGTAGTGGTCCTGGACAAGGGAAGAATAATTGAACAGGGATCCCCTGAGGAACTGAAGACAGCCGGAGGAATATATCAGAAGATATATGAGATCCAGCTTGGAATAAACCATGAGGAGGTGCGCCATGACTGATAAAAAAGAAAGCAGACAGAAGCGCGTTGCTCTTCCTCTTTTCGGAATACCAAGAATACTTCCCTTTGCAAAACCATATAAGAAGCAGTTCATAGGACTTGTTACGGCGCAGATTTTTTGCAGTATATCTGACGTCCTGAGGCCTGTGCTTCAGAAGTTTGCTCTGGACAATTTCGTAAGGGAATCCACCCTTGACGGCATAGGACCCTTCGCCCTTGTGTATATTCTTCTGATTGCGGTGACCGCAATAGTAAGCTATTTCGGAGTCAAGGGGTGCCTCGCAACAGAGGTCAGCATGGACAGGGATATGAGAGAGAAGGCTTTCTCGCATCTTCAGGAGCTGTCTTTTGACTACTATAATCAGAACAGCGTCGGCTATATCCATGCAAGAGTCATGAGCGATACTTCCAGGATCGGCGAACTCTTCACCTGGCAGCTCTTCGACGGAACGTATTTTGCGCTCTATGTAATCGGGGCCGCTGTGGTAATGCTGGGAATCGACGTGAAGCTCACGGGTCTGGTCTTTCTGGTGGTTCCTGTCATAATTGTGCTCTTTGCCTTCTTCCAGAGAAGGCTCTTTGACCTGCACCATCAGATAAGGGAGATAAACTCCACCATTACGGGTAACTTCAACGAGGGAATAACGGGTGCCAAGACCATCAAATCTCTTGCCATAGAAGAAA
>CAMPCK010000047.1 GCA_946645735.1 uncultured Clostridia bacterium | reverse complement strand
GTTGCCGCCGTGAGAGGGCGGAGTCTTGACCGCTTGACCATAGAGCCATGTCACTTGCTCATTATATAACAAACGTTAATGGATTTCAAGCAGTTTTTTTATAAATTTATGAGGAGTATTATTTGCCTCCCATGATATCCGTGAGAAGTCTTCTGATGAAGGCATTTATTTCCCTGTAATTGTATTCCTTGTCATCTCTTAAGATGAGATAATCGTTGACATAGCCCCCGTAAGCCCTGAAATCGCCTGTTTCAGGGAAGAAATCCAGAAGGTTGATGAAGATTGAACTGCCGTTTTTCTGAAGGGGAAAATCGATTTTAAAGGTCCGTTCTTTGCTGTACTCAATGTCCCAGAGGCGGTCCATGCCGGAGTAGCTCCTGTAGATGAAGGCCTCTCCCGTATAGGTGCCTTCCACGGTCATCTTTCTCTGGCCGACCCGGATATCCTTAACCTTCATGATCATGCTGCCATGGGGTTCATAGACGGGGAAACCTCTTTTGAAAAGGGCCTTGTGGAGGTCGCACTGTTTGAGCACGGGAAGAAGTCTGTAGAGCTGCACCACGTCATCGGCGTTATGGAGAAGGATCTTGTCCTTGATGGCATTCTTCCTGACTTCGTCTTCTTCCAGAAGATACCGGTAATAGAGTTCTATGGATTCGGCTCCGGAAATCTCGTCGTCCCTGGAGGATGACAGCCCCATGTATTCCTCAAGGGATTTCTGCTTGAGAGAGGGCATGACGGAACTGATTCCGCTGTAATTCTTTACCATGAGATATATATCGAGGTCGTAGGGTCTTACGGGCATTTCCTCGTGAAGTATCTTGGAGGCGCGCTTTTCGGTATACGGCACGTCAAAGCGGTTTCCGTTGAAGGTGATGATCATATCTCTTCTGTTGAGATCCTTTATCATTTCATCAAGGAGCCTGTGTTCGTCTTCGGGTCTGTCCAGAAAGTACTGCGTGAGAACTGCGTTTCCGTAAGCATCCACGTCAAGGAGGCCCCCAAGGATGAGAGGGGAGCGTCTGGGATCCAGGCCCTGGGTTTCGATATCGAAGGTGCAGAAGGACCTTCCCCCGAAGTATTCATTGAATACGGAGGATGCATAAGGCTCTGTTCTGAATTCTTTCTTTATGATTTCCATTGTGTTTCCTTGGTATATGATTCTTAAAACAAAATAGTCTGCAGGGGAGCAGACTATTTTGTTCAAAAGGGGTATTTTGGATTTGAGATTATGAGGTTATCAGGGGGGATAACCACAATATGATAATATACTACAATTCATAAAAATGCAAGCGTTTTTTATTTAAAAAAACAGTTTTTGTATAAAAAAAGTTGAATCAAAGAGGTTTTTATTTGATAATATAGTAGTATATGAGAATTATTTCTATGTATTAATTATAATAAAATGTGTATTAAAGTTCCGGAGGAGAAAAATGACATTTAAAGAAGAGGTGCTTTCTACTGAGAGAATATATGAGGGAAGGATCATCAATCTGAGAAAGGACAAGGTCACCGTCGTCCACGGCACGAGCACCAGGGAAGTTATCGAGCATAACGGAGGCGCGGTGCTGATTGCGGTAACGCCTGAAAGAAAGATGGTCATGGTGAGACAGTACAGGAGGCCTGCAGATAAGATAATGTTTGAAGCCCCTGCGGGAAAGATCGATCCCGGCGAGGAGCCCCTTGTCACGGCATCCAGAGAGCTTAAGGAGGAAACCGGGTATACGGCAGGGAAGGTGAAGTACCTTACCAGGTTTTATACGAGCGTGGGATATTCAGAAGAGGTGTTGAATCTCTATCTCTGTACAGACCTTGTTCCCGGAGAGACTCAGTTTGATGATAACGAGGCCCTGGACATAGAGGAATGGGACATAGATGAGCTTCATGAGATGGTCATGAAGGGTGAAATCGACGACGCAAAGACTATAATTGCTATAGAATTTGCTCATAATCTTGTATAACCATTTGTTTACATAATACTTGTTAATATAAACTTTTTCTTGATTTTTGCGGGTCCGTGAGTATAATTAAAGTATAACAGAAGTTGTAATACAGGGGATGATGTTATTGTATACGGATGATTTTGAAAAATTCCTGAAAACTGAAAAACGTGCATCAGAGAATACGGTCAACGCCTACATGAAGGATCTGGAGCACTTTGAGACCTTTATTACAGAAAGAGGTGTCAGAGATTTCAGAGACGCTTCAAACTCTGATATAGTAGCTTATCTTATGGAGCTCAAGAAAGAGGATAAGTCGAAATCCACGGTGAACAGAAAACTCACCTCCATCAGAACCTTTTATAAGTATCTTGTAAGAGAGGGTGCTGTAAAGGATAATCCTGCGGAGAATATCAAGTCACCGAGAATCGAGAAGAAGGAGATCGAATATCTGTCCATAGAAGAGATCGACAGGCTCATGACTCTTCCGGATGAGAGCATGAAGGGCATAAGGGACAGAGCTATGCTGGAGCTCATGTACGCAACGGGAATCCGCGCATCTGAGCTCATCGACATGAAACTCGACGACTGCAACATGAGAATGGGATTCGTCAAGTGCTCAGGCGAACATTCCAAGGCAAGGATCATACCCATCGGACGTCCTGCCAGAATGGCCCTTGAGAACTATATCTATGACGTGAGGCCTGCCATGCTCAGGGAGAGCAAGTGCGACAATCTTTTCGTGAACTACGTAGGCGAGGCCATGACCAGGCAGGGACTGTGGAAGATACTTAAGGAATACGGCGAGGAAGCCGGATTCGCTGTCAAACTGACGCCCCAGGTGATCAGAAACAGCTTTGCAGTCCACATGCTTCAGAACGGGGCAGATATCAAGTCCATCCAGGAACTCATGGGACACGAGGATATCGCAGCCACACAGGCATATCTTGCTGTTACCAAGAACAGGATCAAGGATGTCTATGACAGGGCGCACCCAAGAGCATAGGTCACACCTTAAAAGGAATTATTATGTTATTTTTTACAAAAAAAGTGCTTGCAAAAGCACTTTTTCTTTGTTATACTGTACGAGTTGAAATACGGGCGGTCCTCTGGAGACCTCCACGGAAGAAGGCTTGAGCCGAAGGATCCGTGGCCACGAACGTCTTGGAGGGAAGGAGGAAATAAACAATGGATTTAATGAAATCAATCACTCAGGAATATGAGAGAAATGACATCCCTGCTTTTGGTATCGGTGACACAGTACGTGTACATATCAAGATCAAAGAAGGTAACCGTGAAAGAATCCAGGTATTCGAAGGTTTCGTTCTCAAGAAGCAGAACGGCGGAATCTCCGAGACTTTCACAGTAAGAAAGATCTCCAACGGTATTGGAGTTGAGAAGACATTCCCGCTTCATTCACCTAAGATCGAAAAGATTGAAGTAGTAAGACACGGTGACGTCAGAAGAGCTAAGCTCAACTACATGCGTCAGAGAACCGGTAAGGCTGCCAGAATCAAGTCAAAGGAACTCAGATAATTATTCCATAAAACCTGCAGTTGAGGCTGCAGGTTTTTTATTACACCTGCTTAATTGTACTGAAAAAAATACAAAGAAAAATTAAAAATGGGCTGAAAAGGACGTTTTCATATGATATTATGATACCACTTAAAAATGTCACAGAGGAAACCGCGTATATGAAACGCGGTTTTTTTATTATCGGAAAGGAGGAAGAATTTGAAGAAAAAAATTGCAGGCATCCTGATCATAGTTCTGAGCATAGGCATGCTCGGTTTCTGGGAACTCTGGGGAAGAGAGAATCTGAGCTACAGGACAGTGGCTGTGCTTAAGGAATCCTGTGAAGCTCATACCATGATAAGGGAAGAAATGCTCAGGCCTCTTAAAATGGAGTCTCCGCCCAAGGGAGCCATACTTTGGGACAAGGCAGATGTAATCATCGGCATGGAGACAAAGCAGTTTGTGGCAGGGGAGCAGGCCCTGCACCGGGAGTATTTCTGTGAGCCCCTCATGAGGCTCGGAAAGGAATTTGACAGATATGTACTGAGCATTCCGGATACGTGGCTCATATCAAGTCCTGTATCGGTCAGAAGAGGCGACAGGGCCTTTTTTTATTTGGGGGAGGAAATGGTCTGCGAGGCTCCTGTGATCCACGTCAAAGACAGCTACGGAAATGAGGTGACCTATAAGGATACTGAAAGGTATTATCCTTCAGGAAGAAGAACGGAAATAGAGGTCATAGTAAGCTCTGCCCAGATGGAGAACATGAACAGGCTTACCAAAAAGGGCAACCGCTTCACCCTGATATATACGGAGGAGAACTGAAATGGACTTTAAGGAAGCATGTGACGCTGTGCTGGAGGAACTGGAAAAGGAATGGAAAAACGCAGATGAAGCCGGAAGGCTAGAAAGACTTGAAAGCGAGAAGCGGGCCATAATGGGCTATCCCGAGGACATGGAGAGATATAAGGAGAGGATCGGAAGAATAGCGGAACAGAAGAATCTCGACGGGGCAGAATGTCCGCCCTGGTACAGGAATATAAGGGAGGGAATCTTCAATGAGCTTTACGGACTCTCAGGCCTCGCCCCCTGGGCCTATGATGAAACGGAGGAATATGCAGGATCATCATCAGCGAAGCTCATAGGAGACAGGCTCTATTGCCTGATAGACGGAGTATCCTGTCTTCAGCCCCAGAGGATACCGGCTGACAGAAGGGAGCAGCTTAAGAGGACCTTTCTCATGTCATCCCCGAGGGAGAGACTGGAAGTGGGATTTCACGAAGTCTATCTCAAAAATGGCATAAGAATAACCATATTCTCCGGGGAGAGGACCAGGCCCGGAAGGGACGTAATGGTTTTCAGAAAGTATATCTTAAGGGAAATGACCTTTGAAGAATTATCGGGGCTGGGCACCATTCCCAGGGGTTCTGAGGAACTCTTCAGACTCCTGGTGAAGACTGGCGTCAACGTTATTTTTGCAGGACCCGTAAGATCCGGAAAGACCACCTTCCTCCAGATATGGCAGTCCTATGAGGACAAGGGGCTGGAGGGCGTTGCCATAGCCACGGATCCGGAAACGGACTGGGAGAAAATAATGCCGGAGGCTCCCATAATGCAGCTTATCTGTGACGGAAAGGAACTGGAAAACATAACAAAACCTCTCTTAAGAGGAGATAATGACTATGCCCTGATCGAGGAAATGAGAGACGCTGAAGCCTTCAGGATCGCCCTAGAACTGGCATCCATTGGAACCGGCAGGTGCAAGGCTACGGTGCATACGGGAAATGCAGCAGATCTTCCCTTCGTAATGGCGGAGAAAATCCGGCATAAGTATGGAGGAAACACGGGAGATATCATAAGAAAGATAACGGACAGCTTCGATCTGGTGTTTGAATTCAGGCAGGTTGAAGAGGACAGATCCAGGAAGGTTCTTACAGGTATAACCCAGTATTTTACAGACCGTGAGAGCGGAAGACCCATGACACTGAAACTCATGGAGTACGACCTGATAACAGAAAAATGGAAATGGTATGGGAAGCTTTCGGATAAGCTTCTGGATAAACTTTCGGCATATCCTGAAGAGAAGTATAAGATACTTGATATATTGAGAGAACTGGAGGAGATATCATGACTGCGGCCTTTCTTATTATCCTTCTCGCATCAGGGATCTTTATACTGACCTATGAGAGCATGAAAGAACTCTATGATGCTGTCCGGATCATTTTTAAAAGACTGCTCTTATCCTTCAAAGGAACTGATTTCACCGAAAAAGGAGAGGTCTGGGAACATGTCAGGATCCTTATGGGAATAACCTTAGGCATGGGAAAAGACAGGTCTGTCATGGCGTTTTTTGGCTTATCGGGCCTGCTTTCACTGTCATCCATGGTGCTTCTGTCGGGAAAGGTTCCCCTGGAACTTAACATTCTTTCATCACTTCTCGGAGCATTTCTTCCTTACATCATGCTTCTTATCAGAAGAGAGAAACTCAGGATACAGAGCTCAAAAGAAGGAGAGAGAATGCTCAGGGAACTCATGGATAATTACAAGATCTACTATTTCAACATGAAGGAAGCCATAGACAGGACGGCCATGACCTTAAGGGATGCTCCCAGATCAAAGCGCATACTTACAGGCCTTTCAAGGGGCCTTGACAGGGCAGGCTCAGAAAGGAGCATATCAAGACTCCTGGAAGAGTTCAGCCTTTCCATCAATACGTCCTGGTCGAATACTCTTAAGAATCTCATGTATTTTTCTCTGGTCTACGGAGTGAGGGTGGATGAAGGCATGGAGGACCTGGGAAGCACCCTTAAATCTGCAAGAATGGTGGAGGAATACTCAAGAAGAGAAAACAACGAGTCATCTCTGATGATAAAGTATATGGTTCCATTTATATACCTGATGACGGCAGTCAGCGGCATCAGGATATTCGGTCTCGGAGCAGAGAAATTCATGCATTATCAGTTCGGAACGGAGGTTGGAGCAACATGGTTCACAATATTGGCAGTGATATACATAATAAGTTATATCGTAAACTTATTTCTCTCGGAAAACAAATTGGACTTGTAGCAGATGCGGAGAAGGATCTGTACCATTCCGCCGTGCTTCTGAAGAATATGGCCATAGTCAGGAAGGATCATCCGGTCTCCCTGGACTATATGATCGAAGAACTGTCAAAGGGCTCGGGAAAGCTTAGGCCTGTATACCAGAAGACACTGTCACTCCTAAGAAGCGGAAGGCAGGATGAGGCATCCCTTTACTTCACTGATTCTGTGGGGTCTCCCAGGGCGGGAGACTTCGCCTCTATTCTTTTTAAGATGGACAAGATCGATCCCTATGAGCTGGTTTCTCAGCTCAGCGTATTCATAGAAATCATGAGGGAGATAAGGGTTACCAAAGC
>CAMPCK010000046.1 GCA_946645735.1 uncultured Clostridia bacterium | reverse complement strand
AAGCGGCCTAAGCGACGTTGAAGTATACAAGGGAGCCAATTTAAGCAAGCAGACCTTCTCCAAGATAAGGCAGCAGGGGCACGTTCCCAAGAAGAGAACCATTCTGGCTCTGGCTCTTTCTCTCAAGCTTTCTCTGGACGAGACCAGGGATCTTCTGGAGAGCGCCGGACAGGCCTTCTCCCCATCAGACAAGATAGACCTCACGGTGCAGTACTGCATCTATAAGGGGATATACAGCATCTTCGATGTGGAGAGAATCCTCTTTGAAAAGTTCGGTGAAACCCTTGTAAGTTAGAAGTCGCCCGGCAGGCGACCCTGAACCATCTCAGACCTGTTATCATCTCATTGTAAACCGAAGAAAACGACGAAAGTTTTTTATAAAGGAGGAAATGAGATGAAAAAAGGATTGACTGAGATGGTTTTTATTTTGGACAGAAGCGGTTCCATGGGAGGACTTGAGATGGACACCATAGGAGGATACAACTCCCTTATCGCAAAGCAGAAGAAGGAAGAGGGGGAAGCTCTGGTATCCACGGTGCTCTTCGATCATGAACAGGAGGTGTTCCTGGACAGGGTGCCTCTTGATGAGGTTAAGGATATGACAGAGGATGACTACTATGTGAGAGGCTGCACGGCACTTCTTGACGCCATAGGAGGAGCTATACATCACATAGGAAATGTTCACAAGTACGCAAGGGAAGAGGATGTGCCTGAGAAGACCATCTTCGTCATCACCACTGACGGCCTGGAGAACGCCAGCAAAAGATACTCCTACAGGGACGTGAAGAAGATGATAAAGCGTCAGGAGGAGAAATATGGCTGGGAGTTCCTGTTCCTGGGAGCAAATATCGATGTGGCAAAGGAATCCGGCAGGCTGGGCATCAGACCGGAAAGAGCGGTGCGCTACGTGAACGACAGCGAGGGAATCGAGCTCAACTACGAGGCAGTGGGCTGCGCCGTGTCTGCCATGAGATCCATGCCGGATACAGCCATATTTGACGGCTCCTGGAAGGCTAAAATCGAAAAAGATTTCAAAAAAAGAGGAAAATGAAAATTGGGATGAACCCACTAAAATCAAGGGTTTTTATGTATTGTGGTACAAAAAACTTCACACAAATTTCACATTGTACAAAAAAATAGGTGAAAACTGTTTAACAGTGTAGTATAATAAAGCAGAGGGCGACCTGAGGTTTCCCTCTGCTTTAAATATTTTGGCATTTTTCGCCAGCAGGCAGCTGACTAGTAATTTTTAGCCCGGAATGCAGCAGCCTTCAGACTGCTACATTTTTATATGCCTGAAATATAAACCTAAGGAAAGGTGATGTGTATATGAGTAAAAAGAATATCTCGTACATCATTAAACGTCTGGTCCTGGCGGTGCTGACGGTTTGGGTGGTTATCACTCTCACCTTCTTCGTCATGCGTGCTGTACCCGGCGGCCCCTTCATGAGTGAGAAGGCCATAACACCGGCGGCGCAGGCAGCGCTTGAAGCCAAGTACGGACTGGACAAACCTCTGATGGAGCAGTATGTGACATATCTTAAGGATATCGCATTCCATCTGGATTTCGGACCTTCCTTAAAACAGAGAGGAAGAATGGTTATCGACGTCATCTCAGACGGCCTGAAGACTTCCGCCAAACTGGGAGTCATTGCCGCTGTATTTGCGGCCATGTTCGGAATAGTCCTGGGAGCTGTGGCAGCTCTTAACCGTAATAAGTTTATTGATAAATGCATCATGGTCCTTACTACGGCTCTGATATCCATGCCGACCTTCATCATAGGATCTTTGATGCTTATCCTGTTCTCGGTCAAACTGGGGTGGCTTCCCGCCAACGGCGAGACGGCCAAGGGCCTCATTCTTCCCATCATCAGCTTGGGCCTGTACCCCATGAGTTATATAACGAGACTTACCCGGTCATCCATGCTGGATGTTCTCGGACAGGACTATATAAGGACCGCTAAGGCCAAGGGCGTAAGCCGTGTAATGATAATCTTCGGCCACGCTCTCAAGAACAGCCTTATCCCCGTAATTACTTATTTCGGACCGATGCTGGCATATATCGTAACGGGCTCCCTGGTAGTTGAGCAGATCTTCGCAGTTCCCGGCATAGGAAGAGCCTTCGTAAACAGCATCACCAACCGTGACTATCCGCTGATCATGGGTACCACCATCGTACTGGCAACCCTGATCGTTATTATGAACCTCATCAGTGATATTTTGTATAAGGTCGCTGACCCGAGGATCAATCTTGAGTAAGGAGGGGCGAGGATATGTTTAACAAAGAAAAGTTATTCAGCCTTCAGCAGGATCCGAACCTTTTCCTTCCTGCAACTGATGAAGAAAAAGAATACATGGTGCAGATGCGTGAATCCTCCACTTTCTTCAAGGACGGAGTAAAGCGCCTTCTGAAAAACAACGTTGCCGTTGTCAGCATCATCGTTATTATAGTTATCACTCTTTCCGCCATCATCATTCCCGCCTTCTGGCCATATTCCTATGACAGGATGCTGGGTGTTGCTCCCGGTAAGCAGGTAGATAACTCATACAACAACCTGAGACCCTTCGAGTACGGAACCACGGAGCAGGCCAAGATAGACGCAGGGGAGGATATCTTCCCTCACATCTTCGGAACCGACGCCCAGGGCCGTGACTACTTCATACGAGTGGTCTACGGAACGAGAATATCCCTGGCGGTAGGCTTCTTTGCCAGCCTTATCGTACTGGTAATCGGTATGCTTGTGGGATCCATTTCGGGTTATCTGGGAGGCAAGGTGGACCTGATCATAATGAGAATAGTTGATATCATCTATTCACTTCCCGACATGCTCATGGTTATCCTCCTTGCATCCGTAATGAGGGTGGCCCTTACGCCCATAATCGAGGGTACGGTGCTTGCCAAGATCGGTGCAAACATCATATCCCTCTTCATAGTATTCGGCGTACTCTACTGGGTATCCATGTCAAGACTGATCCGTGGCCAGATCCTGTCCCTCAAGGAGCAGGAATACGTGCTGGCATCCCGTGCAGCAGGAGCCAAGGGCGGCTGGATCATCAGGAAGCATCTTCTTCCCAACTGCATTTCCGTAATCATCATCTCAACGGCACTGCAGATCCCCTCCGCCATATTCACAGAGAGCTACCTGTCCTTCCTGGGACTGGGTGTAAACGCACCTATGCCTTCTCTGGGTTCCCTTGCATCCGATGCACTTAACGGAATCAATTCCTATGCATACAGACTGGTAATTCCGGCAATAATCATTTCACTTATAGTACTTTCTCTGAATCTTTTCGGAGACGGCTTAAGGGACGCATTCGACCCTAAGCTGAGACGCTAGGAAAGGAGGAGAATTATGGCATTACTTGAAGTAAATGATTTAAGAACCTCCTTCTTCACAGCAGCAGGAGAAGTAAAGGCTGTAAACGGTGTATCCTTCAGCCTTGACAGACATAAAGTACTGGGTATCGTAGGTGAGTCCGGATCAGGAAAGTCCGTAACGGCTTACTCCATCATGCAGATCCTGGACACCAACGGAAGGATCGTCGGAGGCTCCATCAAACTTGACGGACAGGAACTGGTGGGAGCCGGAGAGAAGGTCATGAAGACCGTAAGAGGAAACAAGATCTCCATCATCTTCCAGGATCCCATGACGTCCCTCAATCCTACATACACCATAGGACATCAGCTCATCGAAGCCATCACCCTTCACACAGCCCGCGACAAGAAGCAGGCCTGGGACAGGGCGGTGGAACTTCTGAAGCTTGTAAATGTAAACGAACCTGAAAAGCGTATGAAGCAGTATCCCTTCGAGCTTTCAGGAGGTATGAGACAGCGTGTAATGATCGCCATGGCTCTTTCATGCGAGCCTGATATCCTTATCGCTGACGAGCCTACCACAGCCCTGGACGTTACCATCCAGGCAGGTATTCTGGAACTCATGAAGAGCCTTCAGGACCAGCTGGGTATGGCCATCATAATGATCACCCATGACCTGGGCGTAGTTGCCCAGCTCTGCGATGAGATCATAGTAATGTATGCAGGTTCCATCTGTGAAAGAGGAACTGCAGAAGATATCTTCTATGATCCTCATCACTCATATACCAAGGGACTTCTTAAATCCATACCGACAGTTGATATGGATGACAAGAAGCTGGAACCCATCACGGGTACTCCCATCGACCTTCTCAACATGCCCAAGGGCTGTCCCTTCGCACCGAGATGCGATGATGCCATGCACATCTGTATCAATCAGACCTGTGACTACGTTCAGATCAACGAGCATCATTCATCCGCCTGCTGGATGAACGTAAAGGAAATGTTGGAGGAGAAGAAAGGAGGTGCTTCAGATGAGTGAAGAGAGAGAAACCATACTTCGCGTTGAACACCTTAAGGAATATTTTGATATCAGCACGGGATTCTTTTCATCCAAGCCACTTAAGGCTGTGGACGACGTATCCTTTGAGATCAAGAAGGGAGAAACTCTCGGACTTGTAGGAGAATCCGGCTGCGGAAAGACCACCGTCGGCCGTACCATCCTTCACCTCTACCAGCCAACAGACGGCAAGGTATTCTTTGAAGGAAAGGAAATAAAGACCAAGGAAGACCTTCTGGAACTGAGAAGGAAGGCCACCATGGTATTCCAGGATCCCTATTCATCCCTGAACCCCCGTATGACCGTATCCGATATCATCGGAGAGCCTCTGGACATCCATAAGATGTACAAGGACAAGAAGGAACGTCAGGAAAGAATCCTGGAACTCATGGGTCACGTAGGACTTAACTCAGAGCACGCTGCAAGATATGCTCACGAGTTCTCCGGCGGACAGCGTCAGAGAATCGGTATTGCAAGAGCCCTTGCACTGAACCCCAGCTTCATCGTCTGCGATGAGCCTGTATCTGCTCTGGACGTATCCATTCAGGCCCAGGTAATAAACATGTTCGATGAACTTCAGGATAAGCTGGGACTTACCTATCTCTTCATCGCTCATGACCTTCTGGTAGTTAAGCACATCTCCGACAGGATCGCTGTTATGTATCTCGGCAAGATGGTTGAACTTGCGGATTCCGATGAGATCTATCATCATCCGCTTCATCCCTACACCAAGTCCCTTATTTCAGCGGTTCCTGTACCCGACCCGAAGATCGCAAGGGCCAATAAGCGTATCGCACTCTCGGGAGATATCCCGAGCCCGCTGAACGCTCCATCTGGATGCCCCTTCAGAACCAGATGCCAGTACGCCACTGAAAAGTGTGCGGAATCCATGCCCGAGTTCAAGGAGGTGGCAGCAGGTCACTTCGTAGCCTGCCACAGGACGGAGGAGATCAACGGCTGATGCCGTAAGTTAAGATCGTTTGCGCAAGTTTTTTGCGAAATGATAAATGTTTTTATAGGCTTTTATATTTTATAGAAAGGAAGGAAAGCAATATGAAAAAGTTTTTAGCAGTACTTCTTATTCTCGTAATGGTATTCACATTCGCAGCCTGCGGATCCTCCGGCGGTTCCGGCGGCGGTGACGAAGGTTCCGGTGCGGTTACCGTAGAAGACGAGGTTAAGCAGGCAGAGATCCGTCAGGCAATCGGCCTTCTGTTCGACAGAAACTACATCTGTGAAGAAATCGGCCAGGCCGGACAGCTTCCTGCAGGATCCTTCGTAGCTATGGGTATGACCGAGCCCGACGGTTCTCAGTTCTATGAGAACGCTAACGGCGGCAAGGGCGGATACTACAGCGTAGATCCTGCTGATTTCGAAGCTAACGTAAATGAAGCTATCGAGATCCTGAAGAAGTACTATGAGTGGGATGAATCCGCTCAGAAGTTCACCAACTTCCCTACACTGACCTACCTCTACAACACAAGTGAAGGTCACAAGGCTATCGGTGAATATCTCCAGAGCGCTCTCGCATCCGTTGGTATCACTATCAACCTGGAGAACCAGGAGTGGAACACATTCCTCAACACACGTAAGGCAGGAGATTACTCCATCGCTCGTAACGGCTGGCTGGCTGACTACAACGATCCTATCTGCTTCCTTGACATGTGGACAACAGATTCCGGTAACAACGACGTACAGTTCGGAAGAGGCAACCACGGAACTCTCGCTATGTACAGTGTTGATACCACAGATCTGGGACTTGACCTCAAGGTAGAGAACGGAACATGGGCTGAGACTTATGATCCTCTTATCTCCCTTGTAAAGACAACAACAGATCCCGCTACTCGTTATGCTCTTATGCACAAGGCTGAAGACCTCCTTATGTCAACAGGAGCTATCTGCCCTCTGTACTACTACACAGACCCTTACATGATTTCCAAGACTGTAAACGGATTCTTTGCTAACCCTCTTGGATACAAGTACTTCATGTACACAACAACAACTGATAACCTTGATACATTAAACGTATGTATCGCATCAGAGCCTGATACACTTGATCCTGCAGCCAACTCCGCAGTAGACGGAGCTACAATGCTGGCTCACCTGTTCTCAGGACTTGCAAAGTGGTCAGAAGATAAGGACGGCAACCTCGAGATCGTACCCGACGCTGCAACAGAACTTCCTGAAGGCGTTGTAAACGATGACGGAACAGTTACCTACACCTACACACTCCGTGACATGACATGGTCCGATGGCCAGCCCGTAACCGCTAAGGATTACGAGTTCGCATGGAAGAGAGCAGCTAACGAAGAGAACGCTTTCGACTATGGATACATGTTCGAGAACGTAGTAGGATATCCTAACGACCTTGCTGTAACAGCAATCGATGACAAGACTCTCGAAGTAACCATCGCAAACCAGGTAGCTTACTGGAACGAACTCCTTGCATTCCCTACATTCTTCCCTGTAAGAGAAGACGTAG
>CAMPCK010000045.1 GCA_946645735.1 uncultured Clostridia bacterium | reverse complement strand
GTCGGATATGTATCTGTTGGAAAGAGTTGCCGCGCTTACAAGTGCACCGTCAGTGATCTTAACTCCGTGGAAGACTTCGTATCTGTCCTTAAGTCCTCTTAAGATGGAAATGGTGTCCTCAACAGTAGGTTCGTCCACAAGAACCGGCTGGAAACGTCTCTCAAGAGCAGCATCCTTTTCGATGTATTTTCTGTATTCGTCAAGGGTGGTGGCACCGATGCAGTGCAGTTCTCCTCTTGCCAGCATGGGCTTCAGCATGTTTCCTGCATCCATGGCGCCGTCGGTCTTTCCTGCGCCTACTATCAGGTGAAGCTCATCGATGAACATGATGATCCTTCCCTCGGACTTTCTGACTTCCTCAAGGACAGCCTTGAGTCTTTCCTCGAACTCGCCTCTGTACTTGGCTCCTGCAACAAGGGCACCCATGTCAAGGGAGAAGAGCTGCTTATCCTTTAAGGATTCAGGCACGTCCCCTCTTACGATTCTCTGGGCAAGTCCCTCTACTACCGCAGTCTTACCTACACCGGGTTCACCGATAAGCACGGGATTGTTCTTGGTCTTTCTGGAAAGAATTCTTATGACGTTTCTTATTTCTTCATCACGGCCGATAACAGGGTCCAGTTTCTGCTCCCTTGCAGCCTCCACCAGGTCTCTTCCGTATTTGGAAAGAGATTCATAGGTGTCCTCAGGAGAATCCGTGGTGACTCTCTGGTTTCCTCTAACGGAGCTCAGCACCTGAAGGAAGCTTTCCCTGGAGATCCCGAAGCTCTTGAAGAGCTGTTTAATGGATCTGTTAGGATGCTTTATCATGGAAAGCATCAGGTGTTCTACTGATACATAGTCATCCCCCATGGCTTTGGCTTCATCTTCAGCCGATATCAGTACGTTGTTGAGATCCTGTGATACGTAGGGACTTCCTCCCTGCACCTTGGGATCTCCCTCCATGATCTTCTCGACAGAAGAAATGAAAGCGGGAAGCTGTATCCCCATTTTGGTTATGAGTTTGGCGATCAGAGAATCGTCCTGTTTAAGAAGCGCATAAAGGAAATGCTCCTGGTCGATCATCTGATTGCCATAGTCGTAGGCGATCTTTTCCATATTCTGGATCGCTTCTATGGATTTCTGTGTGAATTTAGTAATGTTCATTAAATACCCTCCTCTGTATATGACAGGTCCTTGAAACCTGTTATTTCCTTATTACGAGCTAATTGTATCACTCGTTATTAGCACTGTCAAGTGGTGAGTGCTAAAAATATTTTGAATAATAAAAAACCGCTCCGGAAGCCTGTTCCGAAGCGGTTCTTTCAGTGTTTTACATATTTCTCGGTCCCTGATATCCGATGTATTTGTCGTTCTGTGAGAGGGCCTTAACGAGGCGTGATGCCCAGATGAACATGCCTACAATGAAGACTATGAAGATAATGTTCAGTCCTCCGCCTCCCCAGGTAGCTATGAAGTCATAGGCTCCGTGAATAAGGGCGGGCACGATTACAGCAAGTCTCCTGCACTGCTTGGCCTTGGCGAAGTTTCCTGCATATTCATGGCGTTTTGCCATGCCGTACCATACTCCCATGAATACTGCGAAGCTGGCATGTCCGGGTATAGCAGTGAATGCTCTTACAATGGCTGTCTCAAAGCCGTACATTCCTACGTACTGGATGTTTTCCCAGAGAGCGAATCCGAGGCTTACGAAGACCGCATATACGACACCATCAAACTGGCAGTTGAAGGCAGGGTGCTTCCAGGTCCTCATCTTCATAACGATGTACTTGCCCCACTCTTCTGCGAATCCGACGATGACGAAATAAAGCAGAAGATTGTAAATTAGACTGTTGGGGTTAAAGGGTGAAATTATTTTCTGGCCAATGGTCTCGAGGATCACAGCTATGATGGTGCTCATTATTCCCCAGAAGACCAGGCTGATGAGGAGCCCCTTGGGTTCCTTGTCCAGTTTGTCCGCCTTATATACCTGTATGAGAAGATATATGGCGGGGACTACTGCTATGATTGTAAGGATTGGATCAAATCCGTAATATTCCATGTAAAACCTCTTTCTGTTATCATACAGTTCTGTATATGCTGATTATACCCTAAAAAGCGTTTGTGTGTAAATATTCATGTGCCGTTTTTTTGGCCTGAACTTGAACAAAATATGCACGGGGTGTATAATTAACTATACATATGCAAGAAAGGATTCCCTACATGAAATTTATTTTTGTCATAAATCCTGCTGCAGGAAGGGCCGAGGACATCTCCCCCCTAAAGCAAAAAATTCAAGCTCTGGCTCTGTCATCGGGAAAGGATATTGATATCTATGAGACTCTTTCCGTGGGCGATGCCGAAGTCTTCACGAAAAATACTCTTGAGGACTATCGTGACGAGATCTGCTTCATAGCCTGCGGCGGTGACGGCACTTTCAGTGAAGTCCTTAACGGCTGTATGGGACACCCGAACGCTGTATGCTCCGTATATCCCATGGGAACGGGAAACGACTTCGTGAGAAACTTCCCCGATGCCGGTGATTTCACAGATATCGAAGCCCTTCTTTCAGGAAATATCATTCCCTGTGATGCTATCGAATACAGCGGTGTAATTGACGGCGAATTCAAAACTGCTTACTGTGCAAACATGTTCAACATCGGTTTCGACTGTAACGTGGTGGACAAGACAAACGACCTCAAAAGAAAGCCCATGATTGCAGGCTCCGCTGCCTACCTAATGGGGGTTGCAGCAACTCTCATAAAAAAGAAAGGTGCAAACCTGAAGATCTGCGCTGATGGCGAGATCCTAAACGACGGTCCCCTTCTTCTCACATCCATCGCCAACGGTTCATACTGCGGAGGAGGCGTCATGTCGAACCCCTACGCCAGCGTTCAGGACGGCAAGATCGACCTCAACGTCATAAGGGACCTCGGAAGGCTCAAGTTTATAAAATTATTCCCCAGCTACAAGAAGGGAACTCATCTGGAGGTTCCCGAAGCCAGGGAAATCATTACGAATATCAAAGCTGAAGAAGTGGCCATAGTTCCCAATGAGGGAACCATGAGACTCTGTGTCGACGGCGAGATCTTCACTGCGGAAGGAATTCTTTTCAGGATCCAGCCCTCATGCTTCAGGCTGCTGGTCCCCGCCGTAAGAACCTGAACTATCTGAGCTGCCAGTCTATGGGAGTCTGGCCCGTGAGTTCCAGATACCTGTTGGCCCTGGAGAAATACTTTCCTCCGAAGAAGCCCTTATGAGCTGATAAGGGACTCGGATGGGCACCCTTTAATATCAGGTGATCGGGATTGGTTATAAGTGATTCTTTTGCTCCTGCGTTTGCACCCCAGAGGATGAAAACCAGGGGCTTTTTTCTTTGGTTGAGGAGTTCGATCACGCGGTCGGTGAAGGTCTCCCAGCCCTTTCCTCTGTGGGACATGGGCTGGCTGTCCCTTACGGTTAAGGTGGCGTTCAGAAGCAGCACCCCCTGCTCCGCCCAGGATACCAGATATCCGTGATCCGGCTGGTCTATTCCCAGGTCTTCCCTCTGCTCCTTATAGATGTTTACAAGTGATGGCGGTATCTTCACGCCCTTGTTCACGGAGAAGCATAAGCCATGGGCCTGACCCGGCTGATGATAGGGATCCTGACCCATGATGACCACCTTGGTGTTTTCGTAGGATGAATATTTCAGGGCATTGAAAATATCACCTGCAGGCGGATACACTGGCCCCGAGGCATATTCTTCCTTAAGGAAAGCTCTCAGCTTAAGGTAATATTCCTTTGTAAATTCGTCTTTCAGGATCTCATCCCAGTCATTTCCTATGTTAACCATGAATAAATTATAGCATAATATGGCCCTCAGGTGCTATAATAAACCTATGAAAAAACATGCTATTATTCCAATTTTCATATCCCACAGGGGCTGCCCCAACGACTGCGTTTTCTGCAATCAGAAAAAAATCACCTCCCGTGAAGGTGACGTGACCGAGGCTGACGTCCGCTCCACCATTGAGGAATGGCTCACCACCCTCTCTGATATTGAGACTGTTGAGGTGTCCTTCTTCGGAGGGTCCTTCACCGGAATCCCCATGGAGCAGCAGACGGCCTTTCTTAAGATTGCAAAGGAATACAAGGATAAGGGCCTCATCGATGCCATCCATCTTTCCACAAGACCGGATTACATCGACGAGAAGATCCTGGATAATCTCAAGGCCTATTCAGTTGATGTCATCGAGCTGGGAGTTCAGAGTTTCAGTGATGATGTCCTCCTTAAGTCCGGCCGGGGCCACGATGCAGCCTGCGTGTACAGGGCCTGTGATCTCATAAAGAGTTATGGCTTCACCTTAGGCATCCAGCTCATGATAGGACTTCCCGGAGATTCCATGGAGACCTGCAGGTATTCCGCTCTTGAGACCGTTAAGATCGGTCCCTCAATAGCCCGGCTCTATCCAACAGTTACCATCGGAGGCACTGAACTTTACAGCATGATGGAGCGCGGAGAGTATGCTCCCCTTTCCCTTGAAGAAGCTGTGACCAGGACCAAGGTCATGTATGAGATCCTGGAGGATGCGGGAATAAACATTATCCGCGTAGGCCTCAAGGCATCGGAGATCATGGAAAACGAGATCGGCTTCCATCCCGCCTTCAGGCAGCTTGTGGAATCCGAGATGGCAAGAGACAGAATCGAAGCCCGGATCAAAGATCTTAAGGAACCCGATTCCGTACTCGTATACGCCAACTCCCACTCCTTCGGAAACATCTACGGTCATAAGGGTATCAACCGTGAATATTTTGCAAAAAAATATCCGCACCTCGTACTGAAAGGCGCGGAGGATAATTCCATGAAGGATAACTGCTACAGGGTTATTCCGCAGGAATAAATTCATTAATAATTGGTTTTATCTGGCTGCGGTCTATGAGGTCGCAGCCATTGTCTATTCTTTCGAGAAGCTGTCTCTCATCTGCGTTCATGTTGAGGCCCTTGTCCCTTAAGAGCTTGGTGGTGAACTTCATGACGAGGCTGTCAGCTCCCTTTACCCTTTCAGGCTCGTACTTGCCGTCAAGGTAGTAGCAGGTCATGGTCCTGAGCCAGGGCTTGTCGAAGTTTACGTTTCTCAGTTCCGCCCTCGCATCGAAATTCTGAACGTTGATTCCTACTGCGAAACAGATTATTTTCTTGAAGTTCACGTAGGGCTTTATCCACTTTCTGAAGGTGTCGAAGCCTTCGATACCGCCGGCGTGAACGCCTCCTCCGTAGATTATATTGGAATAGTTCTCAATTTCTCTCGCCTTGAACTCATCAAGGCTCTTTACCTCGCAGTCAAGTTCCTCCGCGATCCAGCGGGCGTACTTCTCTGCAGTTCCGTATTTGCTTTTATAAATTACTATGGTTTTTTCCATCTTTACTTACTCAGTACATCTATAAGTCGGTACATTTCCTCATTGAAATAGTTGGGCTGTTCCAGGGCCTCTTCCAGGTGGAAGCTTACGATCTGGTTGTCCACGATGCCTATGGCCTTGGATTCTGAATCTTCCTCAAGAAGGTCCACGGCCTTGGCTCCGCAGAGGGTAGCCAGGTTCCTGTCCATGAGGGTCGGACTTCCGCCTCTCTGAAGATATGAGAGAACTACCACTCTTGTATCCTTTCCCGTATGCTCTCCGAGATATGCTGCCATTTCATCGGCGGTCATTTCAGACCCCTCGGTCTTGATTATGATGGAGTGGAGCTTGCCCTTGTTAACGCCTTCAAGGATCTTTCTGGCAACGGCATTGATGTCGAAGGGTTTCTCAGGAATGATGACCCATTCGGCTCCTCCTGCAAGTCCCGCATAGAGAGCGATGTCCCCGCACTTTCTTCCCATGACCTCTATGATGGTTGTCCTGTTATGGGCAGAAGAGGTGTCGCGAATCTTGGTAATAGCATCCAGCACTGTATTTACAGCCGTGTCAAATCCTATGGTGTAGTCAGTATATCCCAGGTCGTTATCGATGGTTCCGGGCACTCCCATGATCTTGATGCCGCGCTTTGAAAGCTCTGCGCCGCCTCTTAAGGAACCGTTTCCTCCGATTACCACAAGGCCTTCGATTCCGAAGGTCCTGAGCATCTCAGCACCGTGATCCACCCACTTGTCCTCCATGAATCTGGCGGATCTGGCGGATCTTAAAACAGTACCTCCCCTCTGGAGGATATCTCCTACAGAGTAGCGGTTCATTTCCTTTATCTCGCCGTCAAGAAGTCCTTCGAATCCGTTTTTGATTCCGTAGACTTCCATTCCCTTATCAAGTCCGCATCTTACAACGGCGCGGATTGCTGCATTCATGCCAGGCGAATCTCCGCCTGATGTCAGTACTGCGATTTTTTTCATGATTAAAGTCTCCTGTCTGATATGCTAAAACTTCACATTACCCATTCCAAGAAGTCCGATGAGCTGGTTCTCAAGTGAGCCCGACGGCGAAAGCATCATGTCTGACCTTAAGGTCCTGCCTGAAGGCATGTACATGAGGACTGTCACGGGCTTGTCGCCCTTATGTCTTTTAAGGGCTGTGTTCACCATGTCCATGGTGATCCTGTCGTCCATGCCCTGAGGTATCCTGAGCTTGATCATGCATTCCGGGGCTTTTGCTGTCGGAGCCTGCACAGCAGGCTTCACGGGTGCAGCTTCAGGCCTTGATTCAGGCACCAGCCCTGCCTCTTTATCCGGTCTTATTTCTACTATGTCGTCCGCCAGTATCTTGGGCGCCTCATCTTCTTTAAAATTCAGGATTCCCTTTATCTGTATGACGGTATCTATTTCAGTGAGATGGGATACCCTCTCATATACCTTGGGGAATACCACTATTTCCGCTGTTCCGAAGAGGTCTTCGATTCCAATAAAGGCCATCATGGCGCCGGATTTGGTGATCTGGGTCTTTCTGGTGGTGACGATGCCGCAGATGGAGCATCTCATGTTGTCCCTGACCCTGGTGCTGACCACACCCTGGGCTGCATCCTCTTCAGCGCTCAATATGTCCTCGCAGGTGATGCTCGAAAGTCTTCTCATCTGCCCGATATAGTCATTCAAAGGATGGTCTGAAAGGTATACTCCCAGCATCTCCTTT
>CAMPCK010000044.1 GCA_946645735.1 uncultured Clostridia bacterium | reverse complement strand
CGATGAACTCCTTGTCCTTGAGGTCCAGCTTTTTTTCCTTGTCCAGCTCATCAATCACGCCGATGAAGAGGGCATCCGTCAGACGGTACATATACATCTCAAGATAGTCTCTTGACATGGAATGATAGGCATGCATGACAAAAGCCTTGTTCTCAAGAATGAGTTCAAAGACGTTCAGGAGGCCTTCCTGCCAGTTGGAATAGGAGCTTCTGCCTTCAAGAGCTTTCTCGGCGTCCTCCACGCAGACCCACTCCAGAAGATCATAGATATCCTTGAAATGATAGTAGAAGGTCATGCGGTTAAGGCCGCAGTCGTTAACGATCTCAGTAACGGTTATTTTATTGAGGGGTTTTTTCTGGAGGAGCTTCTTGAGAGACTCGCCCAGAGCCTGTTTGGTGTATTTGGACATTCTTTTTCACCCCCTAGCATACTAATTATAACATAGACTCATTATACAAAAAATAGTCAAAACGTACAAAATGATAAAAGAAAAAACAAACAAAAGGTTTTTATCAATTTATATCTGTTGTCTAAAAACTGAACAGATGTCTAATGTTGACTAATGATTTTTAAATAAAGGGGACTAAAATAGAAAGTTGTATGATTGGAAGAATAACCGGCATGGCCCGGGGAACGGGGCCCGGCATGCTGTGAAAATAGAAGGAGATGACATCAAATGACAGAAAAGAAGAAAGTATCCCCCATAATAAAAGCGGCTATCATAATCGGAGTAATCATCATTCCCCTTATGTATTCCTATTTCTACCTGGGAGCCTTCTGGGATCCCTATGCAAGACTGGAAGACGTTCCCGTTGCAGTGGTTAACCTGGATAAGGGAGCAGAGATAAACGGCGAAACCAGGAACCTGGGAGATGAGATCTGCGATGAACTTAAAGAGGACGGAACCGTAGGCTTCGTATTCACGGATAAGGAGGATGCTGAAGAAGGCGTTCTCGGTGACAAGTACTACGCATCCATAACCATTCCTGAGGACTTCTCAGGAAACGTCGCCACCATTTCAGGGGACGGAGAAAAGATACACAGCACCATAACATACTCAGCAAACCAGAAAAAGAATTATCTGG
Organism: uncultured Clostridia bacterium; assembly: GCA_946645735.1. Next base: position 6,125 of record CAMPCK010000044.1, on the reverse strand, counting down.
CGGCACAGATACTTGAAAACGCCATGCCGACCATTAAGGAGAAGGTAAATTCCAAAATCGATGGTGAAATAATAGAAACCCTGTCAGAGAAACTTAACGGCGTTCCCGATCAGATGGGAGACCTGGAGGACGGCCTTGATAAGCTGTCCGACGGAGCAGCTCAGCTTAAGGACGGAACATCACAGTTAAGCACAGGAACAGATACCCTGGCATCAGGTGCAGTTACCTTAAATAACGGAGGTAAGGCCCTGGCCGACGGAGCTGGAAAACTTGATTCAGGCATGACTGCCCTTAAGAACGGAACAGCCCAGCTCAATCAGAGAGTGCCCGCTCTTGTAAGCGGAGCAAACCAGCTCTCTGACGGAGCTTCACAGTTAAAGAACGGTACATCCCAGCTTAAAAACCAGGCGCCTCAGCTTAGCGCCGGCATGAATGCCCTGGATCAGGGCGCAGGACAGCTCTCTCAGGGATTAAGCGCCCTTGAAGGAAACAACGATGCCTTAAAAGGCGGAGCAGAAAGCCTTAAAAACGGAGCAAGTGATCTTGCAGATGGAATCAAAGGCTATACCGCAGGTGTTGAACAGGCAGGTTCCGGAGCAAAAGAACTCCAGAACGGAATCAGTACATATACTCAGGGTGTATCCCAGGCATCCTCAGGAGCAGAAAGCCTCTATAACGGAATTGTCAAGGCAGGAGGCGGAGTTTCCCAGATGGCCGGACAGGTAAGCGCAGCAGAAGATTCCGCCGGCAAGCTCAAGGGTGCAGCAGACGGTCTGAACGGAAGCCTTAGTGGCCTTAAAGGCAGCTGCGGAGATATAATATCTCAGCTTAAATCCATCAATGATAGTAATGAAGATGTTGATTTATCAGGCGTGATCGGCAATCTTGAAGGACTTGAAGGAGGCATTTCAGAGGCATCTGGAGCAGCTTCAGGAATTGCAGACGTAGCAGGAAAGATCAGTTCCGGCCTTGGCAGTCTCAGCAAAGGACTAAGCAGCCTTGATACATCCATGGATTCTCTCGTAAGCGGTGCTAAAGAGCTTAGTAGTGGACTGAGCGCCGTGAACTCCTCAAGCAGCAAGCTCACAGACGGCGTCAGCAATCTTTCAAGCGGACTTAACACACTTGAATCAAATAACGAGAAATTGAATTCAGGTGCAGGTGCCCTCCAGTCAGGCGCATCTGACCTTGAGAGCGGCGTAAACAAGTATACAGCAGGCGTAAGTTCCGCATCTTCAGGAGCAAAGGACCTTAAGAAGGGCACAGGCACAGCTAAAGCAGGAGCTCAGGCCCTCGAGTCCGGAGCGGTAGCCCTTGATTCCGGAGCAGGCCAGCTCAAGGATGGAGTCGACCAGCTCAAGTCCCAGGCACCGACCCTTGAAAAGGGAGCATCTGCCCTTGATTCCGGAGCATCTCAGCTTAAGAAGGGAACAACTGACCTTAAGAATGGTGCATCGAAACTCTCTTCCGGAACAGCAGAGCTTAAGGACGGAGCAGACAAGCTTAAAGCAGGAGCATCTGCCCTTGATTCCGGAGCCGGTGAACTTGCCAATGGCATGGACACCGCAAAGAACGGTGTCAAGGATGCAGTTGATGATGCCAACGACCAGCTCAAGGCTCTGAATGGCCTCAGTGAATACGGTGAGGAACCCGTAAAGACAGAAACAGAATATGTACAGCCCGTAGCAAACTACGGCTCAGCCTTCGCACCATACTTCATGGGTCTGTCACTCTGGGTAGGCTGCCTTATGATATACTTCGGAATCTACCTTGATTATGAGAGAAGGATCAGCCTTTTAAGCAAGGATTCCTCAAAGATAGTTCTGAGAACCGGTGCCTTCGCTCTGATCAGTGCAGCTCAGGCGCTGCTTCTTGCAGTAGTTATCAAGGATGTTCTTCATATAGCAGTAAACAATCCGGCAATGCTGTTTGGATCATGCATACTGGTATCTCTTACCTTCATGACCATAGTGCAGTTCTGCCTTATAAACCTGGGAGACGTGGGCAAGTTTGTGGCTATGCTTCTTCTGATACTGCAGCTCACATCCTGCGCAGGAACCTTCCCTATAGAGACCCAGAACGGTTTCTTCCAGGCTATAAACAAGGTTCTGCCCATGACATATTCAACTCAGCTCTTCAAGGAAGCCATCAGCGGCACCGCCGGAGCAAATGCCGGCCACAGCGCTCTGGTACTTGTAGGATTTACTGTTGTATTCCTTGTCCTTACCCTTGTTCTGAGCCATAACGCTCTCAAAAAGGATATCGAAAGAATCAATAAGGAAGCTGTAAACAAAATACATGAGATGAAGGCGGGAGCATAATGCTCTCGCTTTGTCTATGGATATATTATACGGTTTATTAACATTCATCAAAGAAATGTAAAAAAACAGACTAGAAGTAGACTTTTACTGAAAAAATGATATAATATAGGTTTGTAGAAGTGTTTTTTTAGGAGAGAGTATGAGATTAGGCTTTTGTTCCCTTGCAAGCGGAAGTTCAGGCAATTGCTATCTGATAAAAAGTGATAACACCAACCTGCTTCTGGATGCAGGAATAAGCAACAAGGCCATCAAGGCCGGTCTCGAATCCCTGGGTATAGGCCTGAAAGACCTGGATGGCATATTCGTTACCCATGATCACATTGACCATATCAAGGGGCTTAAGACGCTTCTCAAGAATACCGCATGTCCCCTCTATGCTTCTCATGGAACCCTGGAGGCTATAGTAAAGAAGTTATCGCCTCTTCCCTATGAGAGACTGACAGAGGTTTCCGCAGGAAAGGGACTCGCGGTAAAAGATATTCAGATCAGACCCTTCAATCTGTCTCACGATACGGATGAACCCATGACCTTCACCTTCACAAAAGATGGTGTTAAGGCTGCAGTCGTGACGGATACGGGATATATCTCAGATGAGATATACAGCAACATAAAGGATGCGGATATTCTGGCACTTGAATCAAACCATGAAAGGAATATCCTGCTTTATGGAAGCTATCCCTATTCTCTGAAGCTGAGGATCCTTTCGGATCTGGGACATCTTTCCAACGAAGCCTGTGCCCATGCGCTGAAGAGCATCCTTAAGGAGGGCAGGAAGCCGAAGGTGTTCCTGGCACATTTAAGCAAGGAAAACAATACACCTGAACAGGCTATGATCACCGTAAGGAACGCCCTTGAAGAGGAAGGCTTCATTGTGGGACGCGATCTGGAATTAAAGGTACTGGACAGGGACAAAAGGTCCGAGTTCATTGCCATATAAGGAGATAATTTCTATGGACAAAAAACAGAAGAAAAGGATGCTGATCATCTTCGCGGTCATTGCAGCGATCCTTCTTGCAGGCATATTCCTTACATCCGGAAATGCAGGCGAGGAGGAAGACATACAGACGGTGATGCGCGATGCTGTGCTCCACGATGTGAACAAGGTGAATTTCTTCGGCCTTGAGATCAACCCCGGACTGGCAGCAGGCTTTGCTGTCACGGGATTCCTGACGATAGCGGCAATTATTATAAGGATATTCGTTATTCCGAAGTTTACTCTGGTACCGGGAAAGTTCCAGTCTGTTCTGGAACTGCTCGTAAGCTACTTTGACAACCTCGGTAAGGGCAACAGCCCAAGGATCAACAAGATTCTCGGCGGATATATCTTTGCGGCAGGAGTCTATATATTTACGGGGACCATGCTGGAACTCTTCGGTATTCAGGTAGTGACCACCACGGGACACTCCATATCCATGCCGGCTCCTCTTTCGGACATTAACGGAGCGATTATGATGGGCTGCACCTCATATCTCTTCATCATGACGGGGGGAATAGCAGCTAATGGGTTCAGAGGCATAATCAATACATTAAAGGAATACTCACTTCCCATTTCCATGAGTTTCCGACTTTTCGGAGCCTTGCTGTCCGGCGCCCTTGTAACTGAGCTGGTATACTACTACACAGCTTTAAGCTATGTGCTGCCGGTACTTGTAGGAGTTATGTTCACCTGTCTCCATGCACTGATACAGGCATATGTACTGACCATGCTCGTCGCACTCTTCTATGGAGAAGTTGCAGAACCGCCTAAGCCGAAGGTAAAGAAGGTAAGAGGCAAGAAGGCAAAAGCAATAGAAGCATAAAATTTTTCGGAGGAAAATTAAAATGAATAAAACATTAAGATTAATATCAGTCTTAGGATTAGTTATCGCAGTGCTGCTCGCAGCCATGTTCATCATGCTGAACACCGGAGTAGCTTTCGCTGACGATGGAGGAGCTGCAGACGGAGCAGTTCAGGGCTTCGACAAGGGCCTTGCTTCAGCTATCGCCATCGGACTTGCTTCCTTAGGCGGAGGCGTTGGTATGGGTATCGCTGCCGGACATTCCGCAGAAGGTATCGCACGTCAGCCTGAAGCAGAAGGTAAGATCAGATCCACATTCATGCTGGGTCTTGTATTCATCGAAACAGCCATCATTTATGCGCTGCTTGTTGTAATACTTATTATATTCGTAATCTAAAAGGAGAAGGAATATGAGCAATTTACCGCTTAATATAAATTTCACGCAGATCTTCCTGCATCTCCTGAACTTCCTGATCCTTTTTGCTATCCTGTATTTCCTGCTTTACAAGCCTGTAAAGAACTTCATGGCAAAGCGTGAACAGACTTACAGGGATATGGATGATGAGGCAAGGGATAACCTGAAGGCATCTGAAGAGGCTAAGGCTCAGTATGAGACAAAAATGTCTGAAGCTGAATCTGAGATTTCCCAGATGAAGGCTAAATCACGCCAGGAGATCGAGGACAAGAAGGGCGTTCAGATCAAGGCTGCCCAGGATGAGGCCGAAAGGATCATCAGGGAAGCCAAGGAAGAGGCCGTCCGCGAGAAGGACAGAATCCTTTCAGAAGCTCAGTCTGAGATTTCTGAGATGGTAACCGATGCCACAGAGAAGCTTGCTCTCAAGGCAACGGCAGGAGAAGCTTTCGATCAGTTCCTGGATGCAGTAGATCTGGCAGAAGAGAGGGGATCAAAGCATGAGCAATAATGAAATCAAAGAAAAGATTGCCGTCCTCTATTCCCTTGAAGCTCCCAGTGAAGAGCAGGAAAGAAGATTCAGGAATTTCATAACGACACGCTACGGTGAGGGTTATGAATTCAGATGGGAAAAGTCCGATGCTTTCCCCGGAGGATTCAGACTTGAAGTAGGCAAGGAAGTCTATGACTGGTCAGTCGGCGGACGTTTCCAGCAGCTGAGGGATACCCTTGTTAAGGTTCCCACCAGGAACGGAAACATCATCCCTCTTATCAAAGAGACCATCAAAGCATGGACACCTGAAGCTCTCGCTCAGGAAGTGGGAGTCGTTACAACTGTAGGAGACGGTATCGCAACCGTTGAAGGACTGGACAATGCCACCTACGGCGAGATCCTTGTATTCAAGGGAGGCGCCAGAGGCATGGTTCAGGATATAAGGGAGCACGAAGTAGGATGTATCCTCTTCGACGGAGACGATGAAGTTTCCGAAGGAAGCTCCGTACACAGGACTGCCAAGACTGCAGGTGTTCCCGTAGGAAACGGATTCCTGGGAAGAGTAGTAGACCCTCTGGGAGTTCCCATCGACGGACTGGGAGACATCAGGGAAGACGATTACTATCCCGTAGAGAGCCCGGCTCCCGGAATCATCGAACGTCAGCCTGTAGACACTCCTCTGGAGACAGGTATCCTTTCAATTGATGCCATGTTCCCCATAGGAAGAGGACAGAGAGAACTTATCATAGGAGACCGCCAGACCGGTAAGACCGCCATTGCAGTAGATGCCATCATCAACCAGAAGGGCAAGAACTGCATCTGTGTTTACGTTGCCATCGGTCAGAAGACCAGCTCCGTTGTACAGCTTGCCGAGACCCTGAAGAAGCACGGCTCCATGGAATATACCATTATAGTTGATGCGTCTGCCTCCGACAGCGCACCCCTTCAGTATATCGCGCCTTATTCAGGCTGCGCCATGGCAGAGTACTTCATGAGACAGGGCAAGGACGTGCTCATCGTCTACGATGATCTTTCAAAGCACGCTGTAGCTTACCGTACACTTTCGCTTCTTCTGGACAGGTCCCCCGGACGTGAGGCTTATCCCGGAGACGTATTCTATC
>CAMPCK010000043.1 GCA_946645735.1 uncultured Clostridia bacterium | reverse complement strand
CGCCTTACCGCATTTCCAATGCGGCTCCTTAGCCACTCGGTCAACCCTCTATGTCTAATTCATAAAATATGATGTGCTCCAAGGCACTTATTTAAGTTAACACAAAATCATATTTTTTGCAAGTATTATTTTAACAATACTTGAACTTTTCGTTTTCTTGACTCTTCTCCCCTTTTGTGATAAGTATAAGTTAAGCGAAAAAGGAGAATTGGATTCGATATGGAAAAGTTATTACTGATTTACAATCCTAATTCAGGAACAAGAAAATCCGCAAGGCATCTGTCAGAAGTCTGTGAAGTCTTCACAGAAGGCGGCTACCTTGTGACCGCCCTGCCCACCCTTAAGCGCGGCGATGCAACTGAATATGTTGAACGTTTCGGCCGCGACTATAACTTCATAGCTGTCATGGGCGGCGACGGCACATATAATGAGGTGGTCTCGGGCTTCGTACAGGCAGGAATCAAGACTCCCGTGGGATACATCCCCTGCGGCTCCACCAACGATTTTGCCCAGGGCCTGAATCTTTCAAAGGATATCATTACAGCTGCAAAAGATATAGTCAACGGAAAGCCTTCCGGCCTCGACGTGGGTGTATTTAACGGAAGAGTCTTCACCTATGTGGCAAGTTTCGGCGCCTTCACCAAGGCATCCTATGACACTCCCCAGAGCATAAAGAATGCTCTCGGCCACATGGCCTATATACTTGCCGGAGCATCGACCATTCCCGACATACGCCCCATACACGCAACCATAAAAACTGATACAGAAACCTATGAAGGCGACTATCTCTTCGGGGCTGTTTCAAACTCAACCTCCATGGGAGGGGTTCTCAAGCTTAAGCCTGAGGATGTGGACATGAGCGATGGTCTCTTTGAGCTTCTGCTCCTGAGGACCTCTAGCGACGTATTGGAGATAAGCGACCTTGTCAGAGCTGTTGCCGAGCAAAAGTATGATACCACCCCCATGCTCACCTTCGTGGAGAGCAGCCGCTTCGAGATAGACATCCCGGAAGCAGTTGACTGGTCCCTGGACGGAGAGTACCAGAAGGGTGTCCAGCACATAGTGATCGAGAACAGACCAAAGGCCATCAACCTTATCAGAAAGAAATAACGGCATACATCAGATCACAAACAAACCCCGTGCAGAAGCACGGGGTTTTAGTGTGTCATAATATAATGGTATTATCCTTCATCAGCACATAATGAAGCCTGCAATGAGGAAGGCGATGGTGCCTATGGCAAATGGATATGCCATAACTATAGGGAATGATGTCTTGAAGTATTCCGCACAGGTTACCTGTGTGGATGCGCTGGTAAGGATTACTGTATCAGAGTAGAGGCAGATGTGTCCGCCGAAGGCTACTGCAGATACCAGAGCTCCTGCGCAGAGGAAAGGATTGATTCCCAAAGACATGCATACAGATCCTACAATAGGGAATGCGATGGCTGCCAGTCCCCAGAAAGTACCGGAAACGAAGGAAAGAAGTCCTACTCCCACGAAGATGAATGCGGGGAACAGCTTAGGTGTTATGGATGCCTCAAGTACAGTGGTTATGTACTCATTGAGTCCAAGGGTCTCATTGATACCGATCAGCATATAAGCAAGAAGGATTATGATGATGACCGGGAACATGTCGGACAGTCCCTTCATGAGGGCTCCTGTAAACTCCTTCACGTTCATTATTCTCTGAGGAAGATAAAGGATGAAGCAGAATACTATAGCTACCAGAAGGGCAACTACCATATCTTCAGTGAGGATGGTAAGAATTACTACCACCAGGATAGGAAGTGCGAAGTTGATGAGACGGCATTTTTTGCCTTCGAATCTGGTCTCGTCCTCAAGTCCTTCAGTCATGGCTGCGCGTGACTCATCAGAAAGGGTCTGTCCTGTGGTGATGGCTCTTTCTTCAGCAGCTCTCATGGGCTTGAACTGAGGAAGGATCTTAAGAGCAACGAAAGGAACGATAACTACTGCAGCGATAGCATAGAACATGAAAGGAATTGCTCTGCAGTATGCTGCGAAGGCTGTGAGTTCGCCGGTCATGCCTGCTTCCTGCATAAGTCCGCTCATGAAAGCTCCCCAGGTTGAAATGGGAACGATGGCACAGACGGTAACGCCTGTGGAGTTGATGATATAGGCTGACATCTCACGGGAGATCCTGTAGTCGTCACTTAAGGGACGTACAGCGGCTCCTACTGCAAGACAGTTGAGATAGTCATCCACGAAAACGATAATACCTAAGATCCATGTCCCGATCAGAGTCTTGTTTCTGGAATTAAGAAGTTTCTTGGCCCAGGTTGAGAATCCCAGAACACCGCCGGATTCCGTCATGAGTGCAACCAGTGCTCCGAAGAGTGCGCACACCAGGAGGACCCATACGTTTCCGTCGTCGCAGGCTGTGGTATAGAAAGAATCCAGGAACAGTCCGATGGTGACAAGCGGATTAAATTTTGCGATCATCAGAAGGCCTACAAGAACACCTAAGACGATTGACAGGAAAGTGTCTTTTTTCCAGAGGGCTATGACCAGGATGACAAGAATCGGCACGAGACAGAATATCCCGTAATTCAGAGTCACTTCACTGGTCCAGTCTTCCATTGTCATAAATAATGAATCCAACATAATCTTCTCCTTTCTTTCTTAATTATCTGAAGCTTTGAGTGCTTCCGGCTATCTCTTCCAAAGCATAACTGAAGATCACACCGTTTTTTAGCAGGCTCGAAACTGCAATATATTCATTGGGCTCATGGCAGGTGTCCTCTTCACCTACGAATATCGGGCCCCAGGAAACGATGTTCGGCATTGCCTTGGCATAGGAACCTCCGTAGGCCAGAGCGAACTCGCTCTTAAGACCCGTAACCTTCTCATAGGCTCTTATGCAGGCACCGATGAAGGGCTTGTCCTTGCTTACAAAGACTGCAGGCATGGAGTCGCAGGCGGTAACGGTTCCGCCGTTATTCTCAGCGAACTTTCTGAGCTGCTCCTCAATGTGCTCAGCGCTTTCTCCATAGGGGAATCTGACGTTGACGTTCAGTTCAGCCGTTTCTCCGTCATAGCGGAATACCGTAGGTGCCATGGCGTTTCTGTGCACGAACTCACTCTGGTAGTATTCTCCGTCTGAATAAAGTCCCACTCCGCTTCCGAATGGATCTGAGAAAGCCTCGCAGATATTAACAAGGAGCTTCATTGCAGGATCCTCAGGATCTGCCTTCTCCTTCAGATCATCTCTTAATCTGAAGAGTGCATTGTCTCCCAGTTCAGGCTGGCAGGAATGGATGGCTTTTCCGCGGGAAAGAATCTTATCCCCGTCCTGAAGAACTGCTTCCGCTTTTCCGGGAACGATGTTTGATGCCGTTCCGCATTTTATTGTTTTTATGCCTCCCTCTTTTCCCGGGCATGTGAACTTCATTACGCAGTCCATGACGCCCTTCTCAATGTTACAGAGAGGGTATTCTCCGTCAGGAGTAAATCCGTAGTCGGGCATGGGATAATGCTTTACATACTCATTGATATCCGTCCACTCGATTTCTTCCTGAGTTCCTATGATCATGCGGATGGTCTTGTGAAGAGTTATCCCGCTTTCCATGAGAGCCTTCATGGCATAAAGGGATGCGATCACCATACCCTTGTCATCCAGGGTTCCTCTTCCGTAGAGTCTGCCGTCCTTCTCGGTCATCTTAAAGGGATCTGTCTCCCACTCATCCTGGCCCTCGGTGCTTACAACATCCACATGTACAAGTATTGCGCAGGTCTCATCTCCCTGCCCTGTCTCCACGATTCCGATCTGGTCATCCAGAAGACTTGATGAGCGCATGCCCATGTCCTTTGCAAGATCAAGCACATAGTGGAGTGCTTCCCTCACCTTCGGCAGATCATGGGATTCGCTTGGGATGGCGATCAGACCGTCGAGATCACGAAGTATTTTGTCACGGTTTTTTTCAAAAAATTCTTCATATATCATTTCAACTTCACCTCCCTATAAAAATCATAAACCTCGGAGTAACTCCGAGGTCAACAAAAATATTCAGAAAATTTAATTTTTATTTAACAGGGGCGTATAGAACGTATAGTCCGCCTCTTTTATTATCCGTAAAATAGTTGGTTCGCTCCCTGCCGTAAACCGTCCCCTCAAGGTTATAGCCGTTTTTTGAAGCATACTCCACAAGCGGTGCTATCATGGCTTCAGGATCGTCAGTGTAGTGGACTGCGGTCTTGAGACATTTTGAATGGCGTTCAGCTATCACGTCGGATCCTATGTTCCTGCCTGCCACCTGCCTGCTCTCCTGAACAGAGAAATATCTTTTAAGCCGCCATGGCTTATCATTGAGATCCACAAGGAATGAAAGGGAAACCACAGCCCAGTCCTCCCGGCTTATATTGAGGTTCTTCTCCAGGTAATGCGCAATATGGTCTTCCTCGTTATAGAAGTCCGATTTTCTGAGTTCCGTTGGCATCTGGGAGATCTCAAAGCGCCCGATCATAGACTGTTCCTTGACCAGTTCCTTCTTCCAGTCCTGGAGTTCATAGGCTATCTTAAGATATTCATCGGCTTTTTTTCTGGCATCCTTTTCTGCACCGTCTATGATATCTTCTATCTTGCTGATGTCCGCTCCATTAAGGATCCTGCGTATCTCATTAATAGAAAGATTCATTTCACGGTAAAACATGATATCCGATATCAGAAGCACGTCATCAGAAGAATACTCCCAGTAATTATTTGCTTTGTTCTTCGTGGGAGTAATGAGTCCCTCCTTAACATAATAGCGTATGCTGTCCGCAGATATTCCGAGAACTTTAGATATCTCACCTACTGTCAGATTCATAGCAGTCCCTCCTTAAGAAGCTCAACTTATCATTTATTCTGCTCATCCTGATCAAATACGATTTTTATCCTGGTGCCTATATCCTTTCTGGATAATATCTCGAAATGACCGCCGTGCCTGTCAACGATCCATTTGGCTATGGAAAGTCCCAGGCCTGTCCCCTGTACCTTTCTGGTATCATCGGCCCTGTAGAAGCGTTCAAACATGTGCTTCACGTCCACCTCTGCCATTCCCATTCCGCTGTCCTGGACCTGGATATACGGCTTTCCCGCTGTACCGTCTGTACCTCCCATATATCCGACGGACAGTATGATCTCATCCCCCTCTTTTGTATACTTGGCTGCATTGTCCACAAGTATTCTCATGGCCTGCTTGATCATGGACGGATCTGCCTTGAGTCTTACGTTTCCGTCCTTTACTGCCAGTCTGTAGACATGCTTCTCATCTATCATCAGCGATTCCTCATAGATCTCGTTAATGATATCGTTAAGGGACACGTCTTCGAAGGTCATGGTGTTCCGTCCGGCATCTCCCCTCGCCAGGAACAGGAGCTGTTCCACCAGATGGTTCATGTGGTCTGACTCGCTCTTTATGGCTGCTATGGACTCGTTAAGTATGGCCTCATCCTCTTTCCCCCATCTGTCCAGCATATTGGCATATCCCTGGATCACGGATATTGGGGTCCTGAGTTCATGGGAAGCGTCGTTTACGAATCTGGTCTGCTGAAGGTAGGTGTCATGCATCCTCTTCAGCATATTGTTCATGGCAGCTTCTATTCCCTTAAGGTCGGAATCTCCAAGAGACAGCTCCGTCGTATTCTCCGGAGAAATATGTTCGATGGCATTCTCTATGGTATGATACTTGGCATCATCAAAGGAAAGCTTGGTCAGTTCGTCTGCTTTAAGGGCGATCTCATTTATGGGCATAAGCGTATCCTTGATCTTTTTGTGTTCAAAATAATATGAGAATATAAGATCAAAGATCTGAAATGCGATAACTATAAGCACTATTACTGATATCAGTAAGAACGGAGCAAAAATATTCTGTTTCAAAATAACTGTATCGCCGGAAAGGACCTCGTAGGTGAGATTTGTCAGACCCGAGCCTTCGCTGTATATCTTTCTCGTGAGTCCGAAATCAATTAATTTAGGCGTCCCTGTCCCTGCCTTTCCGACAGCTGCAGCTTCCGTTGCCAGAAGCCACATGAATGACATGCCGAAAAACAGTAAAATGTCCGCGCCAAAAAACGCCCCCAGCTTCTTCCCGACCATCTGTCCGTGAAGTTTGCGGGCTATTGACGACATGTTTTTTGTCTGTTTTCCGTCCCTGTATTCTTTGCTCATCTCTTATATCTGAATTGTTCCTCAGCAGGACTTTATGACGTATCCCACGCCTCTTACAGTCTGTATCATATGCACGTCGAATACCTCGTCGATCTTCGACCTGAGGTATCTGATGTACACGTCTATCACATTGGTCTCTCCCAGATAATCATATCCGCAGACCCTTTCAAGCAGGGTGTCCCTGGAAAGTACGATGTCCATGTTTTCCAAAAGCACCCTGAGCATTACGAATTCCCTGTTAGTCAGATCAATGCTGTGACCTGCGTAGGTCACCGTATGCTTCGGGATGCTCATCTCCAGTTCCTTCCATTTAAGGATCCCCTCTTCTTTAAGATCCCTGCCGCTGGCAGAGTTCACTTCTCCATCCCCTGCGTCGGGGCCTGAAGCAGAAGATGCGATATGATGCTTCAGGGCAACCCTGATCCTTGCCAGGAGTTCTTCGATCGCAAAGGGCTTGGTGATATAGTCTACAGCTCCTGCGTCAAGCCCGGATACTTTGTCCATTACAGCATCCCTTGCGGTAAGGAGGATCACCGGGGTATCCTTCACCTTAAGAAGCCTCCTCAGCACCTCCATTCCGCTCAGTTCAGGAAGCATTATATCCAGAAGAATCAGACTGTAATCCTTTTCAAGGGCCATGTCAAGAGCAGTCCTGCCGTCCATGGCTTTGTCCGCCTTGTACCCCTCGTGCAGGAGTTCCAGCTCTATGAATCTGGCCAGTTTTTCTTCGTCTTCAACTATCAGGATATATGCTTCCATAATTTTACCTCTGTTTTATAACTGAAACTGTTATTTACTGTTATTTACTGTTATTTATTGCTGTCCTCAGGACCGTCCTGTCCGCCGGACTCCTTTGAAGAAAAGCTCTCCTTTACATTGTCCGCTATGTCGGATGCCTGATCCAGGATCGTGTTCACAGCCTTGGAATCGTTCTTCCCATCTATGGAGTATCTCACTCCGAAGAAGAGGGATACGAGGATGACTATCCAGATTACGTGCCATGTGAACAGGATTATGATGGCTGACAGCCAGAGCGGAAGATTTATGATATCGTTTCCGTTCTTTGCTACTCTCAGCGAGT
>CAMPCK010000042.1 GCA_946645735.1 uncultured Clostridia bacterium | reverse complement strand
CACATCCAAACTTTTATAAAGACTTATGCAGGGCCCCGCGGGGCCCTGTTTTGTTTAGGGTTAAGGGAGCCAGGGGACACGGGGCTCCGCCGCTTGGGGGATAACTTTTTTCAAAAAAATTAAAAATGGGCTGAAAAGGATGTTTTCATGTGATATTATGATATCACTTAAAAAACTCAGAAACGCAAGTCAGGTGGGGCTTGCGTTTTTTGCATGATCAGATAATCACAGAGCTTAACCGATGCGCGGGCCGGCCCGACCCGCCATCCCCAAAATCAAAAGGAGGTAAACCATGCGAATCAAAGAATTCATAGCGGAGGAAATCAAAATTGAAAAGAAAGCATTGGCTGATGTAAAAAAGAAAAGGAAAAAATACCCTGTTAAAGTGCTTACAGTTACCAAGGCGCGGAACGGCAGTCACTATTTTTACTACAGGGACCACGCGCAGGGCAGGATGACCTATATCAAGGTTTCGGATGAGAATAGGCTGAGGGGAATTGCCTATGGAAGATTCTTAAAAGAGTATGAGGAGATCCTTACTGAAAACATCAAATACCTTGAAATGGCAGAGCAGAATGTTACGGATTATGATTATGACTCTATAAAAGAGAACCTCCCGGCAACATATTGCAAAGCCATAGAATATCTTGAGCAAAAGACTCCGGCTGCTGCTGTAAAGCAGTCAGAAAATCCCAAGGAGCGGGATAAGCTGACCATCACTTGTTCAAACGGACTTAAGGTCAGGAGTAAGAATGAAATGGCAATCTGTGAGATGCTGATTTTTTACAAAATAGTATTCAGGTATGAGATGGCGTTGGAATTAAGCAAGATAACCGTAAGAGATGACGGGACAGCATTCATGGAGAAGAAAACCATTTATCCTGACTTTACCATATTCCTGCCGGACGGAACCGTTATCTACTGGGAACATTTCGGGATGCTTGATAAGGACAGCTACAGGGAAGATTTCAAAAACAGGATGCTGCTTTACTATGATAATGGCATTTATCCTCCTGAGAATCTTATCGTTACCATGGACGGTCCGGACAGACCTTTTAATGCAATGGCCATGAGAAGGATAATAGAGGAGCGGATTCTTCCCCTGATGTAGATGAAAGGCGGCGAATATCATATATTTTGCAGGTGTTGAGGCTTATATATATGAATTGTTGGAGGGGGGTTCATATATAAAAGCATTTGAGAGAGGCATATACATGAATTCTTTTTAGCTCGTTCATGGATGAAGACTATAAAATAGGGCATTGTATATGAATTGCGAAAATAATATTCATATATAAGGCCCTCATAAAACGACTTTGTATATGAATGGCAATTTATTAATTCATATATAAAGTGCTTTTTTAAACAAAAATATATGAATGCGCTAGGGAACTTTCATGGATAATAGTCTTATTCGTGGCCAAATATATGAACCCAGCCACCTTATGCAAAAAATCTGCAGCTGATATTGTCACGATACCGCTAAAGTATACCCCGAATTCTGCACAAACGCTTGCTAATCTCATACATAAAATGTTATAATAACATATTATGAAAACTGGGGGCATATGCCTTCGTATCAGCAGGTCAGGCCATGGGCCGGACCGACAGAAACCACTTCAGGAATAAAGATTTAATGTCAAAGTACAGCGTTAAAAAGCCCTTGACGATCATCGTCCTGGTCATAGTGATAATTGCATTGGGCATCGTGTCCGTAGTTAGGATGACGCCCGATCTTTTGCCGTCTATTGATTTGCCGTACATGGTTGTCATGACGACATATCCGGGCGCTACCCCTGAAGAGGTTCAGGAGGAAGTAACGAAGCCCCTGGAGCAGAACCTGGCGACTTTGGAGAATCTCAAGACCATTCAGTCCATCTCAAACGCCAACTACTCCCTGGTAGTTCTGGAGTTTGAGAACGGATCGCCTATGGATACGGCAATGGTCGATACCCTCCAGAGCGTTGACCTGGTAGAGGGAAGCTGGGATGATACCATAGGCTCCCCATATATAATGAAGATCAACCCGACCATGATTCCTATCATGGTTGCGGCTGTAGATATGGAAGGCAAGGACACGAGAGAGCTCTCCGCCTTCGTCAACGAAACCCTCAAGAATGAACTTGAAGGAACCACAGGCGTTGCTTCCGTACAGGCCGGAGGCCTTTTGGAAGCCCAGATAAACGTCCTTCTCGATAAGCAAAAAATCGACGACCTGAACGATAAGCTCATTGCTCACATAAACGAGGAAATGGCCAAGGCCAGATCCGAGATTAATTCCGGCATTTCCCAGGTAGACTCTGCCCAGGCCAAGATCAAGTCTCAGCAGAAGCAGATCCAGAAGGCCAAGAAGAATGCAATGAAGCAGGTGGACAAGGCTGTGGACAATGCATACAATACGGCATCCGATGCAGCCAAGCAGGCCCAGACTACCATCGGAGAGGCCCAGAGTGCAGTTAACAGCATCACAAATGCCCAGAGCATCGAGGATGTTCAGAAAGCCCTTGACCAGCTGGAGAAGACCCTGTCCGGAATTCCGCAGTACTCAGGGACTGTCAAGATTCCTTCCCTTAAGGAGATCAAGGGCGGCTATCAGGGCCTCCTCAAAGGAATCGACACCATCAATCAGGCCGAGACACAGATGGCTGTAGCCCAGTCTCAGCTCCAGATGACAAGAACTCAGCTGGTGCAGGCAAGAGAACAGCTTGACGCTCAGGCTGAGGAAGCCCTCAAGCAGGCAGACCTCGGATCCATGATCACCATGGAGAACGTGGCCAACATCTTAAAGGGCCAGAACTTTGATATGCCTGCAGGATATATCCAGAAAAAGGACGGCACCAGGTATCTGGTATCCGTCGGAAATAAATTCTCAGAAGTTGAAGAGGTGGAGAACCTCCTGCTGTTCAACGTAGAAGGTCTCGGTGACATCTATCTTAAAGATGTAGCTTCCGTATTCAAGTCAGATAACGGTGACACCATCTACGCATCCATCAACGGAAATGACAGCGTGCTCATCACCTTCTCCAAGCAGAGCAACTACGCGACCGCCACAGCTTCCGAAAACCTCAAGGCAAAGTTTGAAAGCCTGTCGCAAAAGTATGAAGGCCTCCGTTTCAGCGTCCTCATGGACCAGGGAGACTATATCTACCTGATCATACAGGCTATCTTCGAGAGCCTTATGTACGGAGCACTCTTCGCCATAATCGTGCTTCTTCTCTTCTTAAGAGATTTCAAGCCGACCTTCATAACTCTTCTCAGCATACCCATCAGTTTGACCTTTGCCATAGTACTCATGTACTTCTCAGGGGTAACCATCAACCTGATATCTCTCTCAGGTCTTGCAGTTGCCGTAGGTATGCTGGTTGACAACTCCATAGTAGTAATTGAGAACATTTTCAGACTGAGACGTGCCGGAATTGATCCCAAGCGTGCGGCTGTAGCCGGAGCAAAAGAAGTAGGTGCAGCCATCATCTCATCCACCCTTACCACGGTCTGCGTATTTGCACCCATCGTATTCGTTGAGGGTCTTACGAGACAGCTCTTTAACGATATGGCACTCACCATCACCTATGCTCTCGGAGCATCCCTGCTGGTCGCCATGACCCTTGTGCCGGCCCTGGCATCCAGAATGTTCAGGAAGCCGCCGAAGCCGGAAGGAAAGCTTTTCAGGGGAATTTCAGAAACATACAAGAGACTTCTCAACTGGAACCTCAACCATAAGTTCCTGATCCTTGCCCTCGTGGTGTTCCTTCTGTACTTCAGCGTAACCTCTGCTCTTTCCAAGGGATTTATCTTCATACCGGATATGTCCACCCCTCAGATGACGGGAACACTTACCATGGACAATGAAGAGGCCACCATCGAGGAGACATCAGAAGTTGCCGACCAGGCACTTCAGATCATGGAAAAAATCGACGGCGTACAGACTGCAGGCGGTATGCTTTCCACCACATCGGGAATCGGAAGCATAACCGGAGAAGTTTCAAATGCAATCGTAAGTCTTTATGTTGTGCTGGATCCTGATACGCCGAGGACTTCAAAGGAAGTAGCAGATGAAATAACGGAAAAGACGAAGAATCTTCCTGCTACAGTTGAAATCCTCAGCTCGTCGTCAATTACTGAATACACCACAGCTCTCGGAGGAGAGGGCGTAACCATAGAACTCTATTCCACAGATAACGACAAGCTTCAGGAAGCCGCAAAGACAATGGGCGAGAACCTGGAGAAAGTGGAAGGAATCAAGAGCGTTGACAACGGTTTAAGAGATGCTGAGCCTGAATACCACTTCGTGGTTGACAAGGCAGAGGCCATGAAGCACAACCTGACAGTAGCTCAGGTATACATGGAGATATCCAAGGCCCTTCAGTACGAAAACACCGCAACCACCATAACCATCGGAAACGATACCTATGACCTTAAGGTAGAATCCGGCGAGGACGATTCCATGACCCTTGACAAGATCAAGGCTATCGAGCTTGCTGACGGAGTGACCGTGGGGGATGTCACCATCACAGAAGACACGGAATCCCTTCCTTCCATCAACCGCAAGGATCAGCAGACTATGATCACCGTGGTGGGCGAAGCTGAAGAGGGCTATAACATCACCCTTCTCACAGACGCATGCAAAGAAGCCCTGAAGGGAGTTGAGCTTCCTGAAGGAGTGCGCTATGAGTTCAGCGGTGAGAATGAGATGATCATGGATGCCATGGGAGACCTGGGACTCATGATGCTCTTGGGCGTAATCCTTGTTTACCTCATAATGGTAGCCCAGTTCCAGAGCTTCAAGTCGCCCTTCATAGTAATGTTCACCATACCCCTGGCCTTTACGGGAGGCTTCCTGGCCCTTCTCATTACAGGAAAGGAAGTATCCATCATGGCCATGATAGGACTGGTCATCCTGAACGGCGTAGTAGTAAACAACGGTATCGTTCTCGTAGACTATACCAACCAGCTTAGAGCAAGAGGCATGAAAAAGCGCGCCGCCATCATCACTGCGGGAGCTACCCGTATGAGGCCCGTACTCATGACCTCCATCACTACGATCCTGGGACTCCTCGTTCTCGCCATGGGTAAGACCGCAGGAACGGACATGATGCAGCCTGTAGCCCTGGTATGTATCGGAGGACTTATCTATGCGACCCTCCTTACACTTCTTGTAGTGCCCGTTATCTACGATATCTTTAACGGAGAGAAATACAAGTTTGTAAGAGCACAGGATATCGATGTATCAGACCTTATAGTGCAATAAAAAACCGGCGCCTCAATAATAACGGGCGCCGTTTTATGAAAGGATAACCATATGGCAGTACTTAAGTTATATACTGACGGCGCCTGCGCCAATAACCAGGGCGACGAAAACTTCGGCGGCTGGGGAACCATTCTCGAATACGGAGAGCATACCAAGGAACTCCACGGCGGAGAGGCCAACACCACCAATAACCGCATGGAACTCAAGGCGGTCATCGAAGGCTTCAGGGCCCTCAAAAGAGAAGGCCTTGAAGTGGAAGTCTTCAGCGACTCCTCCTATGTCATGAACTGCTTCAGAGACAAGTGGTATATAGGCTGGCAGAAGAACGGCTGGAAGAACTCCAAAAAACAGCCCGTGGAAAACCGTGAGCTCTGGGAAGAACTCATAAGTCTTGTCAGCAAGCATAAAGTGAGTTTCTATAGGGTCAAGGGCCATGTGAATGTGGAATCCAAAACAGCGAACCTCCCGAAACTCTACGATAAATTCAAAGAATGGAACGGAGAAAGGTTCACCTACGAGGACTTCCTCTACGTTACAGAAAAAAACAACCGCGCCGATGAACTGGCGAACATGGGAATAGACGAAGTAAGAGAATGATATAAAAAAGAAGGCTGTTGCAGTTGCAACAGCCTTTTAGTTTTATTTGGATCTGTCCGTATAGTGTGTATGAAGAAGTTTGTGAGCCTTCATGCCGCCGGCGAATCCGAGATACTCCTTGTAGAGTCTTCTGATAGCAGGATTGTTGTGGGACTTTCTCATGATCATCTTCTGATCTCCTGCATAGAGGGCATGTGCACGCTTCTCCTTGAAGTCGATCCAGTTTCTTACGTCGGATACCTGAAGAGGCTGGCCGCCTCCGTTGATGCAGCCTCCGGGACATGCCATGACTTCGATGAAGTCGAAGTGCTCACCGGCCTTCATTCTTTCCATGAGCTGGCGGGCATTTCCGAGACCGTGGGCAACGGCAACCTTGAGGTTGAGGTCAGCGATCTTAACTTCAGCTTCCTTTATACCTGTATCGATTCCGCGGACTTCGTTGTAGTCCAGGGCATCGGAATTGGTGCCTGTGAGAAGGTCGTTTACTGTACGAAGAGCTGCTTCCATAACTCCGCCGGTTGCTCCGAAGATGAGGCCTGCTCCTGTGGACATGCCGAGAGGATCGTCGAAGGCGGTTTCTGAAAGTGAGTTGAAGTCGATACCGATCTGGCGGATCATTCTGGCAAGCTCACGGGTGGTGATGGCATAGTCTACGTCAGGAAGGTTATCTACTGCAGCGAGCTCAGGACGCTGTGCCTCGAATTTCTTTGCGGTGCAGGGCATTACGGATACTACTACGATCTTCTTGGGATCGATTCCGTTCTTCTCTGCATAGTAGCTCTTGATGATGGCACCGAGCATCTCGTGAGGAGACTTGCAGGTGCTTAAGTTGGGAAGGAATTCCGGGAAATTGTGCTCGCAGAACTTTACCCAGCCGGGTGAGCAGGAAGTAATGAGGGGAAGGGTTCCGCCTCCTCTGATCCTGTCGATGAGCTCTGTTCCCTCTTCCATGATGGTGAGGTCAGCACCTGTATTGGTATCGAATACCTTGTCGAAGCCCAGCATCTTTAAGGCTGTTACCATCTTGCCCGTAACGTTGGTTCCGATGGGGTTTCCGAATTCTTCTCCGAGAGCTGCACGGACAGCGGGAGCGGTCTGGGCGATAACGATCTTATCGGGATCGTAGAGGTCGTCCATAACTCCATCCAGGGTCCTGTGCTCCTGAAGAGCACCCGTAGGACATACGGAGATGCACTGGCCGCAGTTAACGCAGACTGAAGAGTCGATGGCGTTCATGCCGGCGGTGCCGATAACCGTGGACATTCCTCTGAAGAGAGGGGAGATGGCTCCTACGGTCTGGATGTTGTTACAGATGGATACGCATCTTCTGCAGAGAACGCAGCGGTTGGGGTCCCTGAAGAGAGAGATTCCCTCGTCGATGTCGCTCTTGGGGTTCATGGTGATGGTATCCTGATATTTCAGAT
>CAMPCK010000041.1 GCA_946645735.1 uncultured Clostridia bacterium | reverse complement strand
TCCACCAGGATCACCTTTTTCCCGTCGATATCAACTCCGGGATCCGGGGCTACTTCCATCGGATCCACCTTCTTCCTGTCATCGAAAGCCTTGACGTCAAGTTTCCCTACGGGTACGACCGCCCCTTCTATGTCCAGGATATTTTTAGCGATCTCTTCAGCCAGCGGTACACCGCGGCTTACTATCCCGAGAAGGACCAGATCATCCGCGCCGGAGTTTCTCTCAAGGATCTCGTGAGACATGCGCTTGATGGCCCGTCTCATCTGATCTCCGTTCATGATCTCAGCTTTTATTTTCATTTTGGTCACCTCTTAAAGGGGATCAATACTTTCCGAGAGATGATGCCAGCGTCTCGTCCGGCTGGTCTCCGAAGGCCTGATCTCTTCCGGGAAGGATGGCGTTGAGCACGATACCTACGATGGAAGCGACTGCAAGTCCGGAAAGGTTTACGCTCATGGAGCCAATCATGAAGCTTACTGCTCCTGCATCGGAGAAGTTGATTCCGAGAGCAAGGCCGATGATGAGGGCTGCGATGATGATATTTCTTGACTGCTGGAAGTCAGTCTTGTTTTCAACCATGTTTCTGATACCGATAGCGGAGATCATACCGTAGAGGATGATGGATACGCCGCCGATGGTAGCTGCGGGCATGATCTCGATCACTGCCGCGAACTTGGGGCAGAATGAGAGCACCATAGCGTAGCAGGCTGCAAGCCTTACTACGAAGGGATCGTATACCTTGGTAAGAGCGAGAACTCCGGTGTTCTCACCATAGGTGGTGTTTGCGGGAGCTCCGAACAGTGATGCGATGGATGTTCCGATACCGTCACCGATAAGCGTCTTGTGGAGACCGGGATCTTCGATGAAGTTCTTTCCTACCGTTCCTCCGATAGCGGAGATGTCGCCAACGTGCTCCATCATGGTAGCAAATGAGATGGGAACGATGGTTATGATGGCTGTAAGTAAGAGACCTGCATCAACACTGCCTTCAGTGAAGATCGAGAGTCCTGTGTTCTCCCAGATAACGGGAAGTCCGATCCAGGGAGCGTCTGCTATCGCTGAGAAATCGACGTTTCCCGTAACAGCAGCAAAAGCATAGGAAACTATAACTCCGAGAAGGATGGGAACGATCTTGATCATTCCTTTACCCCAGATATTGCAGATGATAACCACCAGGATGGCTACAAGTGCGATGGGCCAGTTGGTGGAGCAGTTGTTGATGGCAGAAGGTGCCAGGATAAGGCCGATGGCCAGGATGATGGGTCCTGTAACTACAGGAGGGAAGAATTTCATTACCCTCTTGGAACCGAAGGCCTTGCAGACAAGTGCGAGGACGAAGTATACAAGTCCTGCGCAGGCAACGCCTATACATGCGTAGTTAAGGGAGACCCTGTCGGAATATCCCATTGCCACTCCGGCAGCCTTGACCGCTGCATATCCTCCGAGGAATGCGAAGGATGAGCCTAAGAATACAGGAACCTTGAAGTTTGTCACAAAGTGCATGAACAGCGTTGCAAGTCCCGCGAATAAAAGTGTTGTAGATACGCTTAAACCTGTGATGATGGGTACGAGTACAGTCGCGCCGAACATGGCGAACATGTGCTGAAGTCCCAGTATTGCCACCTTGCCGTGACCCAGTTCTTTTCTGGCGTCATAGATGGCTGTTTGATTCTGTGTCTTTCCCATAATTTCCTCCTTATGGTTACCAGTGATAATTTCCTAAAAACATCTGCCTGGCACGGGGTCTATGCAACAAAAAAGACCTGCCCCGCGGCAAGTCAAGTTAAAGCATATCTGTCACCCTATGTTAGATCTTGCCGGTCTCTCTGTACCGATTTAAAGATGTTTTTTCCATAAACTAATATACTATATCCCCTTCTCCCCAGTCAACAAAAAACTGCGCTTCTGGCGCAGTTTTTTGTTTTATATTTAAGAGAAAATAGGGTCGGTATAATTATCTTATCTTTATTTATCTTTATTAACTTATCTTATCTATTAAGGCTGACCCGGATGTTCTCTTAATACCGGTTTATCTGGGCATTGACCAATCCTGATACTCGTAATCCTTTGAAGCTCCGAAGATCTCTTTCATCTTCTTCTTTGCAGCGTTGATGATCTCTTCGTTTGTGAACTTCTGGTTGTTATCATATGCATAAGCCTTCATTCCTGTAACTGCCATCTTAAGTGCATCTTCAGGTCTGAATCCGCCGAGGTCGAGAGTTGCTGTTACGGAATCGAATGCGAATTCAAGGAAGTCTTCATGTGTAGTCTCCTTAGGAGCGTTTACGGAATCATCTCTGTGCTCTTTATCGAAGTCAGCGTCTGCTACTGCGAGTTCTTTCATCTTCTTAGCTACGAAAGCCTTTACTTCTTCCTGTGAGAAGTTCTGGCCGTTTGATGCAGAATAAGCCATCATTCCTGTTACTGCCATCTTAACAGCGTCCTCAGCCTTGAATCCGCCGAGATCGAGAGTTGCTGTAACAGAATCGAAAGCATATCCAAGGAGATCTTCTCTTGTGGTTTCCTTGGGAGCGTTTACGGAATCAGCTCTGTGCTTTGTATCGAAATCAGCGTCAGCTACTGCAAGTCCCTTAAGGCCTGCTTCTGCTCTTGCTTCGATCTCTTCATCTGTGAATTCGAAATCGTTCTTCTTAAGGAAAGCCTTCATACCGGTGATGATGATCTTCTTAGCGTCATCATGACCAAAAGCTCCTACGTCGATAGTATCTACTGCAGTTTCAAAAGCGAAATCAAGGTATTTCTTCATATCCATTTTTCTTTCCCTCCACATTTATTTATATAAGTTTATTTTTTTTTCGGTTTACGCCCATATATAAAGCATCATGCGTGCCAAAACTATCCGGAAAGCGAAAAAATTCTTAAAAAAATTTTTTTAAAACCCGTTTTTTGTAAAAAAAGGCTTCGGATGCCTGTCAAAACATCCAAAGCCACGATCATTTCATATTCATATCCGCTCGATTCGATTCATTATTGAATCATTTAAGGAGCTTTTGAGTCATTTTTGAGTCATAGCTGATGGTTACAGCCCGTATTTCAGCTTTTTTCTGGCAAGAGTTGCCTGGGACATTCCCAAAAACTCCGCTGCAGCCCTCGTCGTGCCCTCTTTTTTAAGTGCAAAAGCGATGAGACGCTTCTCCTGTTGACTCATTATTGAATCAAAGTTCAGATCCTTCTCTCTGCTGAACTCATTTTTGACGTCCACGACCACGTCATCGAACACGCTTTCATTCAGCATTCCGTTCACATCATCGCCGTCTATCACATCGCTTCTTTCAGTGATGTAGAGCCTGTGAACTGTGTTCTCCAGTTCCCTTACGTTTCCGGGCCAGTGATATGTCATGAGTTCCTTGTAGGCGTCGGCAGAGAATGATTTTGCTATGCCGTACTTCCTGCTGTAATTCTCAAGGAAGGCATCTGCAAGGCAAACTATGTCCTCCGTTCTGGCTCTCAGAGGCGGAACGTTTATCTGACATATATTCAGTCTGTAATAGAGGTCTTCTCTGAACTTTCCTTCTTCGACAAGTTTTTTGAGAGGTACGTTATTCGCCACGATGACCCTTACGTTGACATGTATGGGTTCAGTCCCTCCTATCTTATAGAAAGTGTTCTCCTGAAGGACTCTGAGAAGCTTGGCCTGCATGTCAAGAGGCAGGCTTCCTATCTCATCCAGAAACAAAGTTCCGTTGTTCGCAAGGGAGAAGTATCCTTCTTTTCCGTCCGATGAAGCTCCTGTGAAAGATCCCTTTTCGTAGCCGAAAAACTCGCTTTCTGCCAGGTTTTCCTGGATGGTGGCACAGTTTATCTTTATGGCCGGTTTATCCCTTCTAATGGAATTCTGCAGGATCAGGTCGAATACTCTTTCCTTTCCGGAACCGGTCTCTCCCTGAATGATCACGTTCGCGTCGTAGCGGGCGATGTTCAGGATCTCCTCGACCATTTCACCGGTCTTCGGAGACTCGTAAATGAAGTTGTCGATATTCTTTGCGGCTTTCTTCGTCCTCTCTCCCAGGGATGCCTCCAGTATAGGCATTCCTCTTTGAGAAGTCTTTTCAGCATAGAAGCTGTCAAGCCTTTCAAGACATGACCTGGAATACTCTACCAGTTCTCTGGAAAACTCGAAGGTCGTATCCTTGAATCCGTCCAGTGCGTAGAAGAAGACTTCCTTGCCCATGGAATCCGCTGCGAGCATGCTCTGATTGTATCTGTTGCTCATGCTTATGAAGCAGATCTCACCCTTATTCCTGGTAATCAGCGCCGTGAAGCTGTCGCATCCCGCAATATTCTCGAGGTTTATCGTACAGTCAAACAGTCTGCCTTCTTCGCTCCTGACCACTTCAAGGCCGGCCTCATAGGGACTGGACAGGCTGACTCCGATGATCCTGTCTGCGGCGTTTCCGAATACCTCCCTGAGGTCCTCCTCCATTCCCTCATAAAGATAGGCTTTATCCATTATGAAGGTGACCCTGCAGTCTCCGAACCACGTCTTCTTGACCAGGTTTGAATAGAGGACCGCTTCAGCCAGATTGCTTCCTACGACGGCAACGTTTCTCGACCTGTGGGTCATGAGTTCATACTGTATGCCCTCGAAGTTTCCTTCTTCATCGATAGCCCTCAGAAGATGCTGGATGTTCGTTATGCTGTCATCAACGCGGTAAAGGTTGGTGGTCTCAAAGCAGATCACGTATCCCTTCACCTTGGCCTGGCTGTAGTTGAAATCCAGTTCGGTTATCTCTTCCAGATACATGGGAAGGCCTGCCAGAGGACAGGCAGCCACTACCCTGTCTCCTATCCTGAGTCCCTTGGAATCCAGATCCACGTTCTTGCCGCAGGCTTCTATGATCCCCGAAAAAACTCCGCTTGATTCAGTGTAAGGGTTATGGAACTTTCCCCTCTCCTCTACGATCTTCATGATACGGGCTCTCGTCTCTGCCTGATCATATCCCGAGATCGAAGCGATCTGGTCCATATTGTCTCTTTCAAAATCTATCCAATCCAAAGAGATCCGGATCTCATCAGACCGGATCTTCTTTGAATTATCAAGTTTCCATGCCGCTACGGGTATGGAGCCCTTGGGTTCCAGTACCCTTTTAATGCCAAAGTCTTTCATGTGTGTGTTTCTCTTTACCACATAGCCACTACACCGGTAGTAACCAGACTTACTATTATTGCCGCTATGACTACGCCTATAAATATGGCAGGTACAGCTCTCTTGATCTGCATATCAACCATGGCAGCTACCAATGCGCCGGTATACGCTCCCGTTCCCGGAAGCGGTATGGCGACCAGAAGGACCAGACCCCAGAATTCATATTTCAGGACCTTTTCCTTATTGGCGTCAGCCCTGTCCCTGAGCATCTTTGCGAACCTCCCGAGCAGGCTGCTCTTCTGCTCCATCCACACCAGCAGTTTTCTGATGAAGAAGAGTACAAAAGGCACCGGTATCATATTTCCGATAATGGATATCAAAGCAGCCCAGAATACCGGGAGTCCTGCTGCCACTCCTGCGGGGATCCCTCCCCTCAGTTCAATAACAGGGACCATTGATATGAAAAATGTGTAAAGTATACCTTTCACAGTTATCCTTTCTGTACCGTGGATCTGTCATGATACGCGGTCAATAGCGACTTATCTGTTCTTTATTGCAGCCTGGGCAGCAGCCAGTCTTGCAATAGGAACTCTGAAAGGTGAACATGATACGTATGTCAGGCCCACCCTGTGGCAGAAATCGATGCTCTTCGGATCTCCGCCGTGCTCTCCGCAGATGCCGAGCTTGATATTGGGTCTTGTCTGCTTGCCGAGTTTAACAGCCATCTCAACGAGCTTGCCTACTCCGTCGACGTCTATAGTCTTGAAAGGATCCTCTTCATAGATTCCCTTATCGACATAGTACTCAAGGAGTTTGCCTGTGTCGTCTCTGGAGAAGCCCAGAGTCATCTGGGTAAGGTCATTGGTTCCGAATGAGAAGAACTCAGCGTCCTTGGCGATCTCATCTGCCGTAAGAGCTGCTCTGGGTATCTCGATCATGGTTCCCACCATGTACTTCATCTCGATACCTGCTTCTTCTATCATCCTGTCAGCGGTCTCCACTACCTTTTCCTTTACGAAGGTAAGTTCTCTGGCTTCACCTACGAGAGGTATCATTATCTCAGGAACGATATTGAAACCGCATTCCTTCTTTACTTCTATAGCTGCGCCGATTATGGCTTCGGTCTGCATCTCTGCGATCTCCGGATAAAGAACTGCAAGTCTGCATCCTCTGGTTCCGAGCATAGGATTGAGCTCATGGAGCTCATCAACTGTGCCCTGGAGTCTCTCATAGCTGATATTCATCGTCTTTGCGAGATCTCTGATCTCCTCCTCAGTATGAGGAAGGAATTCGTGGAGAGGAGGATCCAGGAGTCTGACGGTCATGGGCATCTCTCCCAGTACCTTGTACATCTCTCTGAAATCTCCCTGCTGGAAAGGTCTGATTATATCAAGAGCAGCCTTTCTCTCTTCAGCTGTTTCAGCTACGATCATCCTTCTGATGGCAGGTATTCTTTCTTCCTCGAAGAACATGTGCTCGGTCCTGCAAAGACCGATTCCTTCACATCCGAATTCCACAGCCTGCTTAGCGTCTCTGGGATTGTCTGCGTTGGCTCTGACCTTAAGCGTCCTTATCTCGTCCGCCCAGCCCATGAGCGTAGCAAAGTCTCCTGAAACGTCGGGTTCTACAGTATTTATGGCTTCACCATAGATGAAACCTGTGGATCCGTCTATGGAGATCACGTCTCCTTCTTTGAAGGTTGCGCCTGACTCGAAGGATACCGTCTTGGTCTCTTCATCCACTCTGGCTTCTGAGCATCCTGCAACGCAGCACTTGCCCATTCCTCTGGCAACTACTGCAGCGTGTGAAGTCATACCGCCTCTGGCTGTGAGGATACCCTCAGCTGCAACCATTCCCGCAAGGTCTTCAGGTGATGTCTCCGCTCTTACGAGGATGACCTTCTCACCGTTTGCAGCGGCTTCTGTAGCCTCATCAGCTGAGAAGTAGATGTGTCCGCAGGCCGCTCCGGGAGAAGCGGGAAGTCCCTTGGCGATATCCTTTGCTTTCTTGAGCTCGTCAGCCGCAAACATAGGATGGAGCAGCTGATCGATCTGCTGAGGTTCAAGTCTTGTAACAGCTGTAGCCTTGTCGATAAGACCTTCGCCTACCATGTCTACAGCGATCTTTCCGGCAGCCTGTGCTGTACGCTTGCCGTTTCTTGTCT
>CAMPCK010000040.1 GCA_946645735.1 uncultured Clostridia bacterium | reverse complement strand
GATATGTCTCCTCAAGCAAGTCCAATATTCTGATTATATCATCTTTTTTCATTGATTTTTATATTAATTTAATGTTAAAATTGTATACGATTCTTAATTAAGGAGCAAAATAATGCTTAACATTGACTTTCTCAACAATGACTATATCGACAGCCGCACACCCCAGGAAAAGGCCCGGGATGAAATAAAGGAAGATATCCTTAAGGGTGATCTGAAACCAGGACAGAGGCTTATTGAAAGCCGTCTCTGCGAGAAATACGATCTGTCCCGCCCTCCTGTCCGCGAAATCATCAATCAGCTGGCAGCTGAAGGATATATTGAACTCATACCCAACCGAGGAGCCTTCGTAGAGGAGTTTGGCCTTAAAATGCTGGATGACATTCTCTTTATGAAAGACCTGCTCTACCCTCAGGCTGTACGCTGGGCCATTGAGAGGATAACCGTTGATGAAATGGAGATCCTTCAGGAAGTCTATGATTTCATCGAATTCTATACTCCTACAGGAGACATTGCCAAGCTTGAGAAGTTCTCAAGAGGCTTCGACGCCGTGGTATACGATGCCGCCAAGAACAAGGAACTTGAGCGCACCCTTCTTAAATATGACTTCATCATAGAACATACGGCCAATAATATCAGGTATCCCAGAAACTACGCCGAAAATATCATGAGCGAATACAAGGCCATATTCGAAGCTTTCAGGACCAGAAACGCATCTTCCGGAATGGAAGCCGCCCAGGTCCACGCTTTCAGGTCAATGCTGAGGATCCGCTCCCGCGGCTAAAGAAGCAGCAGCTGATACAGTTTGGTTACTATGGGAGACAGTATCAGGTCTGTAACATTGAATATGATAAGGGCCATGAGTATGAGGGATCCCCTTCTGTAAAGCGGATACCACCAGCTGTACTTCCTCAGGTCAAAGATCTGCGTCACTATTCCCCATCCGTCAAGAGGAGGACAAGGAATGAGATTGAAGACCATGAGCACCAGGTTGATAAATACAACGTAGGTACAGATCATGGCTATATAATAAAGTGCAGTCTTTCCTGTGGTATAGTCATATTCTCCTGCAAGAGCTTTGACTATGAAGGAAAATATAATGGCGATTATCAGATTGACCGTAACGCCTGCTATGGAGACGAGAAATTCGTCTCTTCTTTTGTTTTTGTAAAAATATGGATTGATCTCTACAGGTTTGCCCCATCCGAAGCCTGCAATCAGCAGGAACAGGAACCCGAGAGGATCCATATGGGCAAGCGGATTAAGGGACAGTCTGCCCTGAGACTTGGGAGTCGGATCTCCAAGCCAGTGGGAAACGTAGGCGTGGCCTGCTTCGTGAAAAGTAAGGCCGATAATGATTCCCGGAAGGATCAGAAGCTTGTCTATAAGGCCGTCAACGAGGTTTCCTGATGAATTGACTATGCGCTCAACAACCAGGATGCCTAAGAAGACCCAGAAAAGCGGATCCATGCTTGAAAAAACTCTCTTTATCTGATCGATATATTTTTTCATTTACTTAAGTGCCTCCAGAATGGCAGTATAAGTTCCCGCATTGAGTGAAGGCTCCTGAGAAAGATCCTGTGAAGGATAGCTGTTTCCTTCTATGAGAAGCGGTCCGTGATCTTCAGAAACACAGACGTCCCAGCCTACATATCCCACCTGAGGAACGAGATTGGCTGCTTCGTTGATCATTTCGCAGACCTCATCCCACATGGGGATCTGGAAGCCCTTGAGCTTGACTCCGGTTTCAGGAACAGTCTCATAAACAGTTCTTTCCTTGTCATAACCGTCTGAAATGATAACGCCGGTCTTGAAATCATAGATGGTGGAAATTCCGCCCGCATTGAAATTATCAACGACTGAGCCGGGTTTTCCCATTCTGATTCCGCCGGAAACTATTCTTGCCTTTCCATCCTTGAGAATGGTGATAACACGAATGGTGTTTACAGAGTATGAACTGAGCTGGTTCATTACGTGATGCTGTTTGACCACTTCCTCAGCCAGGGGCTTTTCGTTCTTTACGAGATAATCATATAATTCATCGGGTTCCCAGTCTGAGACTTTTAATTTCTCTATGCCGTGTCCGCAGCTGAGATCAAGGGGCTTGACCATGATATAGTCTTTTCCTTCAAGAAATTTTCTGAAGGCTTCTCTTCCCTTCCCTATTACCTGATCATCCTCTGTCAGGGCGGAACCTGCGATATTGCCGTATCTCTTTCCTTCGTCGACCAGGATCCAGTCGCGCTTGATGAACTTGTTGAATTTCTTGTTGAATACGGCCTTATCCTCAAAGTAAGGAATGTATCTTGTATCGTTGAACTGCTTGAAAATCTTGTTATTCTTTCCTACAGTAAGGATCTCTGCTCTTTCCTTTGCGTTCTTGTTATACATTTCAAAGGATTCATAGTCCACGTGGCCTGAACCGTATTTTACAGTGCAGAGAAGGATATCCATAAGAACCATCCTCCAGGGCCTGTGCACTTTAACGGAAATCCTTTTGGCTGTTTCAGTAAAGCGGCTGAGATCTGTTGTTTTTAATTTTTTAAGATAGAAACTGAGATTCATATTGTTCTCCTTAATTCTTCTAGTCTGTACTGGTAAGCTTCCATTATCTCATCTTCAAAGAGAAGATCATCTTTAAGTCCCAGGAGCCTTAAAATGTACTTGGTGAATACCGGGTTCATAATAAGGTAAGGACCGAGAGAATATGTTCCGAAGAAATTCTTTACGTGAATTCCCTCTTTGTCTGTGTCGGGGTTCATGCCGATTCCCTTATATATGCGGATGAAATTGTTTTCAAAATCCCCGTAGGAAAAACTGTACTGGCTTCTGTGGCCCAGCATGAGGATTCCGTTGAAGTTTCCGATGTACTGGGAATTGTGCCTGGGGGCATTCATGCTTCTTACGGATTTGAAGTCAAATATGCAGAGTCCCTGGATATCCTTTCTTTCGTCGGATATTACATCGTCTCCTTCTATTTTGGTTCCGAACATCTCGATGGCGTTGCCGGTTACGAGGAATATGACTCCGCTCTGGATGGCTTGGATGAGCATGTTTCTGTAAGGCATGAGGAGTTCTATGGCCTTTTCCTGCTTTTCCTCTGTCATGCAGCCGATATATACCATATCAGCCTCGCCTGTGACAAACTTAGGAACGTCTCCCACATGAGTTTCCGCTATTCTGATTTCGCTTGAGCATCTTGAAAGATATTCAAGATTGTAGGATTCACCGTATATATTGGTGAACTCGGGAAATATGAATTCTACTGTTTTCATTTATTTTCCCTCCTTTGCATAGGCTACAATGGAATCCCTCATATTTTTTGCCTTGGTAACGTAGTCTGTTTCGTAAAGAACGTATACCTTGGAAATACCGGTCTGATCCACATACTGAGGTATATCGGATTCTGCTTCCACTGCAACGATTTTTTCTCTGGGGATGCCCGCAAGAAGAAGTCTCAGCCTATGGTTTAGATACATGTGTCCTCCCACTATGATCTTCTTGATGCAGGGGCTGTTCAGGAACTCGAAATCGGTTTCATAAAGCCATGACAGAGTCTCTGTGGGATGGTTCTTGTCCTGAACTTCGTCCATGAGGAGGACTACATCCTTGTCAGTTCCCTCTTTTGCCATATATTCAAATACCGTTGATGCAGCAGATACGTTCTGGGATTTTGCTGCAAAAGTATAGTACTCGATACCGTTATACTCAACGCAGGACTCTCTGATATCCGTAACCTTTTGGGTTGACATGAAAGAGCTGATCTCCTCATCTTTATACCCAAGGACTCTGAGAAGAGCTGATGCTGAAAGCACGTTATATGCGTTGAAAATGGTGTCTGAAATAAGCGGATATTCAAATCCGTTTATCATCATGGTTCTTCCGCTCAAGTCAACAAACTCAGCCTGATAATCAGCATGAGGTGTCTTAAAGTCGCAGGCTTCGCAGCTGAAACGGCCTATATGCCTGTAAAGTCTGTAGTCATAGCTGATCTTTCCGCCGCATCTGGGGCAGACAGCGATATCCTTTGAGATATTGCTGAAGGGTTCAAGCTTGGCATCAGCCATTCCGTAATAGTATGATTTACCTCCCTTGTTCAGCTCGCATGAGATGGGGTCGTTGGCATTGAGGACGCCTACGGTCTTTCCCTCAAGCATCCTGAAACAATGCTCTATATGATTGAATATGTTTTCCGGATGTCCGTTTCTTCTGAGACTGTCCTTGCAGATATTGGTTACAAGAATATAGTCCGGCTGAACCTTTGACATCTCAATATCCATGGAAAGTTCATCAGCTTCGAGGACTGAGCAGTCTACCTTAGGCTTGTTGAAGGCTGTAACGCCGTTCAGAAGATTTGTGGCAAATCCTGCCATGAGGTTTGCTCCCCAGCTGTTGAAGGAAGTCGTAAGTCCCTTGAATACGAGGAAGTCGTTTACAAGAGCAGAGGTGGTGGTCTTGCCATTGGTGCCTGTAACTGCTATTGTAAGCTTCGGTTTTGATATTAATTTAAGAAAATCAGGGCATATTTTACAGGCAAGAAGCCCCGGAAGATCTGTTTTGGGCTTTTTCCTGAATTTATAGAATGCCATCATCAGTTTTGAAGCCCAAAGAGCAATATAAAACCTGATCATTTTCTGTTTATTTCTCCTTTAAAGTATTTCTGTCATTAATGTGGAAATGTTTTCTTTGAATTTGATAATAAGTGATCTCTTGTTATAATCATCAAGAGTAAGCTCATGGCTTGATTCCAGGTCTTTGTTAAAGGCATCCTTCATTTTATGAGCGAAGCTGCTGTCATAAATGAAGGCATTTGTTTCAAAATTAAGCTTGAACGATCTTATATCGAAGTTGCATGAGCCGATGGAAACAACTTCATCGTCAGAAACTATAGTCTTGGCGTGAAGAAATCCTCCGTCATAGATATATGCCCGGCAGCCTGATCTGAGGAGCTCCCCTATATATGAATAGGTTGCCCAGTAAACGAATATGTGGTCGGGCTTGCAGGGAATCATGACGTTTACGTCGACACCTGACTGAGCAGCCATTTTAAGGGATTCTATAATTGACTGATCAGGCACAAAGTACGGCGACTGGATATATATGGACTTCTTGGAAGTGGTGATCATCTTCATGAAAGCCCTCTTTATTTCCTGCTTTGGAGCTTCAGGTCCGCAGGAAACGATCTGCATTCCCATGTTTCCTACCTTGTTTGAATAGTCAAAAGACATGGGAATCGCCAGAGGTTCTTTGGTGGTGAAGCGCCAGTCCAGTATGAACCTTCCGTAGAGTTCCTTTACTGCTTCTCCGAGGATCCTGATGTGTGAATCCCTCCAGTGACCGAATTTAGGCACCAGATCGCAGTACTCATTGGCAACATTATATCCGCCGGTATATCCTATTTTTTCATCTATAACGATAATTTTTCTGTGGTTCCTGTAGTTCAGATTAAGGCCTATTTTGATGCCGAATCTGAAGAGCCTGGGAGGAAAGAAATATCCCACCTTGCCGCCGGCCTCCTCAAGGCCTCTCACAGCTCTTTTACCTATGCTTCTTGAACCCTGGGTATCGATGAGAAGCCTTACGCTTACTCCCTCCTCAGCCTTTTCTTTAAGGGCTGC
Organism: uncultured Clostridia bacterium; assembly: GCA_946645735.1. The sequence goes on along the minus strand of CAMPCK010000040.1, from coordinate 1,761 downwards.
GATGAGGCGCTTACCGATACGGTCGTTCTTTATAATAAAGTATTCAACAACTATGCTCTCTCTGGCATTCTTTATATCTTTAAGGATCCTTTCAAAAAGTTCCCTGCCGTCAGTTATGAGCTCACAGTCATTTCCTTCTGTATAAAGGGATTCCCCGTATACCTGATTGAGTTTAATAAGGTCTTTGTGGCGTGAGGCTGAAGGGTTTGTTATTTCGGACCCGTCATCTGCATCATCCTCCGCCAGCTGTTTCTTCAGAAGATCTGAAACGACTTCCCATTCATCATCATAGAGATGATTGATATGGGTTCTTGAAAGGTTCTGGTTAAACACCAGATAAAAGATGAAGCCCACTACCGGAATGAAGGCAAGAACCATGATCCATGCAAGTCTTGAAGTAGAAGTCTTTCTCTCGAAGAAAAGCACAGCAAAAATAAACACGAAGTTTATGGCGTATATTATTGCCGGTATAGATATTGTATCCAGTACTTTAATAATCTGTTCCATTCTATATCAGTTCACCTTCAAGGCTGAAGGTATTTGAGGATGTTATCCTTACATTTACCAGTTTTCCCTGAAGTTTGGGATCTCCTCTGAAATTTACAAGTTTAAAAGTATCGGTCCTTCCCGTTAAATTCTTTGAGTTTCTCTTGGAAGGTCCGTCGCACATGACTTCTACCTCTCTTCCTACATAGGCAGCATTCTTGCGGGCTGAAGTCTCATTTATAAGGTCGCAGAGTCTGTTGAATCTTTCGTGCTTGATCTCCTCCGGTATCTGATCTTCCATGACCGCTGCAGGAGTGCCCTTGCGGATGGAATAAAGGAAGGTAAAGGCGGAATCATAGCCTACCTCATCACAGAGTTTAAGGGTATCCTCAAACTGCTCTTCGGTCTCTCCGGGGAAGCCCACGATTATATCCGTTGAAATGGCCATTTCCGGGTCCACTTCACGGAGTTTTCTTACGAGTTCCAGGTATCTTTCCCTGTCATACCTTCTGTTCATCCTTTTAAGGACTTCTGAACTTCCTGACTGAACGGGAAGATGGAAGTAATGGGAGAGTTTGGAGCAGTCCCTGAAACAGTCAATGAGCTTGTCTGACAGATCCTTGGGATGAGAGGTCATGAACCTGATTCTCTCGATTCCCTCTATATCGTTGACGGCTCTTACTAAATCAGCGAAATCCCATTCTCCGTCCTTTCCCTGACCTCTGTAGCTGTTGACGTTCTGGCCGAGAAGCATAACTTCTCTTACGCCGTCAGCAGACAATGCGGAGATTTCCTTAAGGATATCTTCAGGACATCTGGATCTCTCACGGCCTCTTGTATAGGGCACTATGCAGTAGGTGCAGAAATTGTTGCAGCCAAAGGTGATGTTTACATAGGCCTTATGTTTATAGAGGCGCTTTGAAGGAAGACCTTCAACGATCTCCCCTCCCTCGGGCCAGACGCTCATCTGCTTTTCTTTCTCTTTATAGAGATTGTCGAGAAGCACCGGAAGCTCATGAATATTATGAGTTCCGATTATCACGTCCACCCAGGGATATTTGGCCTTAAGGGTATCGATTATATGCTGCTGCTGCATCATGCAGCCTGTTACGCAGACGGTGAAGTTCTCCCCTTCAGCCATTTTTTTCTTTTTAAGCTGGCCTAAGGTGCCGAAGAAGCGCTTGTCCGCATTGTCACGGATGCTGCAGGTGTTGAAGAGGACGATGTTTGCGTCCTTTCTGTCCTTAGCCTGGACATAACCCTTGTCAATGAGCA
>CAMPCK010000039.1 GCA_946645735.1 uncultured Clostridia bacterium | reverse complement strand
TGATTGCAGTAGTCTGCCACAGCCTGCATGGCTCTTAAGGAATTTGTATATTCTGCATGGATGCTGATATCGATCTTTATCCTGCCGTCCCCTGCACCGTTCAGTCTCTCGTAGGTGTCCTTCATCTCCTTGAGTCTTACGGTCTCCCAGGGATCCCCGTCGCCGAATTCCGTGATGGCTCTTGAGATATTGGCCTTGCAGCCGGATTCAAGGGTGGCGCGTACCATATCATCCAGGAAATAATACATGTCGGAGTGAGAAACGATTCCGAATCTCATGCCCTCAGCCATGGTGAGAAGAGTTCCCCAGTAAACTGAATTTGAATCCAGCTTGTCTTCAAAGGGAAACACCTTGGTGAAGAGCCAGTCCTGAAGCTTCATGTTCTCTGCATAGCCCCTTAAAAGCGCCATGGGAGAATGACCGTGGGCATTGTGGAATGCCGGCATGAGGAGTCTTCCCTCACCCTGTCTCAGGTCTCCGTAGTCGCCTCTTGGCATGCAGTCTCCCACATAGACGATCCTGTCATCTTCTGTGGCTACGAACATCTTGTCTTTAACGGTAAAGTTCTCATCGAGTATCTTAATGTTACTGAAAAGCATATTATCTCCTGTGTTCTTAAATTGAAAATAAACTAAATTATATTATATCACACGGACCTGATGTTTTCCACGAGTATTTCGAGGAGCTTCATGACCTGATCCAGCTCTTTTATGCTCTCCGTGGATATTCTTACGAAGGGCCTTGCTCCCATATGTGCAAAAAACTTGCCGCCGAATTCAGCCTTGGCGTTCACTATACCGAAGGCCGTGAGCCCGTTCTTTTCCCTGAAGTCGAGAACGTAGACCCTTCCCGTGTTTACAGATACCTTTCTTCCTCTTAAGGCAGGCGTCTTGGTCTTGAGGGGATCAAAGGCGTTTCTGTCCACGTGGATCTTTTCTATTCCGATCTTCTCGGAAAGATATCTGATATATGAGATCTTTATGAGGTCCTGGGTAGCTCTCGGAACATCTCCGAAACGGTCAGAGAGTTCATCAAGCACGTCATCCATATCATCTCTTGAAGTGATTCCGGATATCCTCTTGTACATCTCAAGCTTAAGGCTCTCATCCTCGATATATGTACCTGGAATATATGCTGATAGAGGAAATTCCATGGATGACTCTTCCCTGTCATCGTTTACTATCTCTCCCTTGAGAGCGCGGACCGCATTGTCCACCATCTTGCAGTAAAGGTCATAACCGATGTTCAGGATATGTCCGGACTGTGCGGTTCCAAGCATGTTTCCGGCTCCCCTGATCTCCAGGTCTTTCATGGCTACCTTGAAGCCTGCGCCGAACTCCGTGAATTCCCTGATGGCCTTGAGCCTTCTCTCCTGAGGTTCCGTAAGGACCTTGTCCTTGTGATACATGAGATAGCAGTATGCTATCTTGTTGGACCTTCCTACCCTTCCCCTCATCTGATAGAGCTGGGAAAGGCCGTATCTCTCGGCATCAAGAACTATCATGGTGTTGGCGTTGGGTATATCAAGGCCCGACTCAATGATGGTAGTCGAAACCAGAACGTCAGCCTCGTGGTCGATGAACTTCATCATGACCTTTTCAAGGCCCCCTTCGTTCATCTGGCCGTGGCCGGAAATGACTCTCGCTTCGGGAACAAGTTCCGAGATCTTCCTTACAACGGTGGATAAGCCTCTCACCCTGTTGTATACCACGAAGACCTGTCCGCCTCTTCCCATCTCACGCTCGATGACCTCTTTGATTACGCTGTCATCCTGCTCCATGACATAGGTCTGGACGGGATATCTTTCCTCAGGAGGTTCTTCTATAAGGCTCATGTCCTTGATTCCCGTGAGGGACATGTTAAGGGTTCTCGGAATGGGCGTAGCAGACAGTGTCAGCACGTCCACGTTGGCCTTTAATTTCTTTATCTTTTCCTTATGTTCAACTCCGAATCTCTGCTCCTCGTCCACAACGAGAAGTCCCAGATCCTTGAATCCTATATCCTCTGAAAGAAGTCTGTGGGTGCCGATTACCAGGTCCACCTCTCCCTTTTTCATCTTTTCAACGGTCACCTTCTGCTGGGCAGGAGATCTGAACCTTGAAAGGACGTCAACTTTGAAGGGATAATTCTCGAATCTTTCCTTAAGGGTATAGTAATGCTGGTTGGCAAGGATGGTGGTAGGCACCAGCATGGCCGCCTGCTTTCCGTCAGCCAGACACTTGAAGATGGCGCGGGCTGCAACCTCGGTCTTTCCGAAGCCCACGTCTCCGAGAAGAAGTCTGTCCATGCTGAAGGGCCTTGCCATATCCCTCTTGATCTCTTCAGCCGCTCTCAGCTGATCGTCCGTCTCTTCAAAGGGGAAGGAATCTTCAAACTCCTTCTGCCAGGGAGTATCCTCTCCGAAGGCATAGCCGGGAGTAAGCTGCCTCTTGGCGTAGAGATCTATGAGGTCCTTGGCCATGACTGCTATGGCTGCCTTGGCCTTGGCCTTGGTCACCTTCCAGTCGGAGCCTGAAAGCTTGTTAATCTTGGGAACAGCATCGTCTCCCCCGATGTACTTCTGTACCATGTCCATCTGTTCAACGGGTACATAGAGAAGATCGTTTCCTGCATATTTGATCTTGATATAGTCCTTGATCTCACCTTCAACTTTGAGCTGGTGGATACCGGTAAACTTACCGATACCGTGGTTCTCGTGAACCACGAAATCACCCTCGTGAAGGTCTGTAAAGGAACTTAAGGCCTTGTTCGGATCCTTGGATTTTTTGCGGCGCTTCTTTCTGGACTGGCTGAAAATATCGTTGTCCGAAAGCCAGAGCTTCCTGTCCAAAGGGAAATCCATTCCCTGGCTTATGCTTCCCTCCAGGAAGTTGATGGGCTTAAGCTCCGCCCTCTCGCAGAACTCCCTTAAATTATCCAGTTTCTCCCGGGATGATGAAACGATGTTTATCTCGTATCCCTTTTTGAGATAGGATCTGAGCTCCGTTTCAAGGACGTTCATCTTGCCCGCGAAGCTCAGGGGCTGTCTTGACTGGAGGTTGTATACGTGTTCAAAGGATTCAGCGCCCTTTATCCTCTTGGGAAAAGGCGTGAAAAGGGTCACGTCCTCCAGGCCGAAAACTTTTACAAAATCATCGGTTCCGGAAAGGGTCTTTCTGTCCTTGGGAATGACCAGCCCTCTTTCAAGCATGGCCTCGAAGTCATCCTCGTTCTCCCTGTCCATGAGTTCCAGGGCTTCATATATCCTGTCAGGATCATCGATTAAGATCTTTCCCTTTTCCATATAGTCCCAGATATACTCCGTATTTTCATAGAAATACTGAAGATAATTGGGAAGGATCTCAAGATTTCTTCCTCCCTCGATCTGCTCTTTTATCTCATCAGCAGTCTTAAGGATCTTATCCCTAAGGACCACCCTGAGATCCGGATCCGTCTCCTTCTTGTAAACCTGCTCCGAATAGCGCTTGTAATCCTTATAGAGTTTTTCAAGACCGTCCTGCAAAAAACTGTCGGAACCTGATATTTCTCTTGCGGGATATATGTTTGTTTCCTTAAGGTTCTTTATGGATCTCTGGCTTACGCTGTCGAAGGTCCTTATGGAATCAACCTCATCCCCGAAGAACTCTATTCTCACGGGGTCCTCACTTTCAGGAGTGAAGATATCAAGGATTCCTCCCCTTAAGCCGAACTGGCCGGGGCCTTCCACGATGCCGTATCTCTCATATCCCAGATCCGTCAGGGCCTGTGCAAGCTCCTTAAGGTCATATTCCTCTCCCATCCTGATGGTCAGGCTCTTTTTTTCATAATATTCATGGGGAGGAAGCTTTTTTATTGCAGCAGAAACAGGCGCTACGACCACAAGGGGTACCCCCTGACGCAGTGCCTGAAGAACTTTCAGCTTTTTAATTGTTATGTCGCGGTTTCTCGCATCGTACCTTCTGAATGATCCTTCTTCACCATAAAGGGTGACGATTTCCCTGTCCTTCAGAAAGAATCCCAGGTCCTGAGCAAGTCTGGATGCTCTGGCATCCGAGGATACGATGATCAGCGTCTGTCCCGAGTCCTTTATGATCCTCTCTGCAACAGGCGCAACGCGGCTTTCAGATATACCAGTATAATTAATCATCAGATTTTACTGATTCCGGGGATGCTGTATCCTTTCCGGAATCTTCCGAAGACTCTTCTTTAAGGGCCTTCTCCTTTTCTTTTTTAAGCCTCTTGGGCTTGATATTAAACTCCTGCATGGCATGGGTGATGTCATTTATCACGATATCAGCGGCAGCAGCTGCAGCCTTGTTAAGGGCGTCCCACAGAGCATCTGCTTCCTTCTCCGTGACACGTCCGATGACATAGTCCACAAGGTCAGCCTTTCTTTCTCCTCCGATTCCCACGCGGATCCTGGGGAAGCCGTCGTCTCCCAGGAGGTAGACGATATTCCTCATGCCGTTATGGGTGCCTGCGGAACCCTTGGACCTTATTCTTAAGGTGCCCTCGGGAAGATCTATGTCATCATAGATGACTATGAGGTTCTCAATGGGCTCCTTGTAGAAGTTCATGACATCCCTTACGGATTCACCGGAAAGGTTCATATAGGTCTGGGGCTTGACCAGAAGGACCTTCTTTCCTTCTATCCTGCCCTCTCCCGTGAGAGCCTTGAACTTCAGGCGGTCAACCTTGATATCGTATTTGTCCGCCAGAAGATCCAGTGCCATGAATCCCATGTTATGACGAGTAAGCTCGTATTTTTTGCCCGGATTTCCCAGGCCGACGATTATGTACATATCTCAATAAATACGGTACTCCCGCAGCTTAAGGCGGGAGTACTATGAATCAAAAATCTTAGTCGAATAAAGCGGATACGGATCCGTTGTTGTGAACTCTGGTCATTGCTTCTGCAAAGAGCGGAGCCACAGAGATAACCTTCATGTTGGGAAGTTTCTTTTCTTCAGGAAGAGGAATGGTGTTAAGAAGAACCATCTCTTCGAATACTGAATTCTTTATTCTGTCAATGGCGGGTCCTGAAAGAACAGCATGGGTAGCGCCTGCATAAACTGTCTTGGCACCAAGGTCCTTGATGGCTTTGGCAGCGTTGCAGATGGTTCCGGCTGTATCGATCATGTCGTCCATGATGATGCAGTTCTTGCCTTCGATGTCGCCGATGATGTTCATGATCTCGCTCTTGTTGGGCTCAGGACGGCGCTTGTCGATGATGGCGATGGGGCAGTTGAGAACTTCAGCAAGGGATCTTGCGCGGGTTACTGAACCGTGGTCGGGAGATACTACGCAAAGGTCGGGAAGATTCTTCTGCTTGAAATAGTTTGCAAGGATCGGCATTCCTACCAGATGATCAACGGGGATATCGAAGTATCCCTGGATCTGATTGGCGTGAAGATCCATGGTGATAACTCTGTCAGCTCCTGCTGCCATAATGAGGTTAGCAACGAGCTTGGATGTGATGGGATCTCTTGCCTTGGCTTTTCTGTCCTGGCGGGCATAGCCATAATACGGAATGACAGCATTGATTCTTCCTGCAGAAGCCCTCTTCATGGCATCTATCATTATGAGAAGCTCCATAAGATTGTCATTGACCGGATTGCATGTCGACTGAACGATGTAGCAGTCAACGCCTCTTACTGTTTCCCAGATGTTAACTGAGATCTCGCCATCGCTGAACTTTGTGACTGTAGCCTTTCCAAGGGGCTTTCCCATGATGCCGGCTATCTCTTCAGCAAGTTCAGGATGTGAATTGCAGGTGAAAACTTTGTAATCTGTGTATACTCCGTTTTTCAAAACTCTATACCTCGCCTTTCTTAAATAAAATATGTGATCAGCTTTCGCTTTAAAATTGACAGTTCTTTTATTGTCCGAGAAGCATATCCCCGACCTTATAGATATCTCCGGCTCCCATGGTGATTACCATGTCACCTTTCTTTGCATGGGACCTGACATATTCTGCCATGTCATCAAAGTTATCTATATACATGACATCCTTACCGGGATGTTTTTCCTTAATCTTGTCCATGAGCTGCGCGGAAGATATCTTGTAGATATTCTTCTCTCTTGCCGCATAGATCTCAGCCAGGATCAGGTGATCTGCTATTTCAAAGGCATCTGCAAATTCCTCAAACAGAGCAAGAGTTCTTGTATATGTATGAGGCTGGAAGCAGACCCAGAGTTCATTGTGAGGTACGTTCTTTGTTGCGGATAAGGTAGCCATGATCTCTGTGGGATGATGTGCATAATCATCTATGATCTTGACTCCTTCCTTGGTGGTTCCGAGAATATCGAATCTTCTTTCGGTTCCCGTATAGCTGTGAAGGGTCTCAGAAATGAGCTCTGCATCAACTCCGAGAGCATGGGTGCAGGCAAAGGCAGCCAGTGCATTGAGAACGTTGTGCTCGCCCGGAACTCTTAAGGATACGTGAGTAAGGAACTCACCGTCCTTGTATACGTCAAAGCCGGGGTTTCCGTTCTCATCGAAGCTGATATCTTTTCCGCAGTAATTGCAGTTTGTGTTAAGACCAAAGGTTATAACGTTATCGAGTCCCTTGATGACCTGGTTTACGAAGGGATTTGCATCGTAAGCGATGATCATGCCGTTCTCGGGAACGAGTTTGGCAAACTTATCAAAGGATCTTACTATCTGATTGATATCCTTGAAATAATCCAGATGATCTGAATCGATGTTAAGGATTATCTCTATTTTGGGTTTCAGGCTCAGGAAGCTGTCCACATACTCACAGGCTTCAGTAACGAAGTACTGAGACTGCCCTACCTGACAGTTGCCGCCGATCTCTCCCAGGTTGCCTCCTACGAGGATGGTGGGATCCATCTTGGCGTGCTCCATGATAAGGGATACCATGGATGTGGTCGTGGTTTTTCCGTGAGTTCCGGAAACGGCGATGCTGTTTTCATACTCGTCCATGAGATGTCCCAGCATTTCAGCTCTTGAGAGACAGGGTATTCCCCTCTCCTGAGCGCGCTTGAGTTCCGGATTGTCAGGACCGATAGCTGCAGAATAAACCAGAAGGTCTGCATTATCTGCATTTTCTGCCCTGTGACCTATATATACCCTTGCTCCCATCTGGGCAAGCTTGCTGGTCATATCGGATTCCTTCATGTCGGAACCGCTGACCTTATATCCTCTCGACAGAAGTATCTCGCAGATGGCGCTTAAGCCGATGCCGCCGATACCAATGGCGTGAATGTTCTTATATTTCTTTAAATCAAACAATGATGTTTTCCTCCGAAGATGTTTTTAAGCGCAAAAAACAGGCCTTTCTGCACTTCCACTGGACATTATATCATAAAGTGTTCAAACAATCTATACAGGATAGGTTTTATTTTTTGTATCCATTAGGGCCGGATCAACACCATTTAGTTTTGCTTCGCGTTTTTTGAAGAAGTCCACGGCTACCTTGGGGAAAAGAGCATAGCTCAGTACGTCCTCATCCTGAAGGGTGTATGCCTTTATCTCTTCTCTAAGCTTATCCATTTCGGGTTCGAGAAGATCAGCGGGTCTTACGGTTATGGGTTCCTTGCCTTCAAGGGCCTTCTTCTGTACTTC
>CAMPCK010000038.1 GCA_946645735.1 uncultured Clostridia bacterium | reverse complement strand
TCTGTGCTGTAATATATCCCTCTTCCTGGTCATTTGAGAAGACGTCATCTCCCCTCTCTATCTTAAGGCCTGCCTCTTCTGCCATGGATTCAGCCTGCTCATAGGTCTTTCCTGTGAAATCCGGCACCTTGATCTCTTCGCTTCTGTTGAACCATCCCAGGAAAGCTCCCAGAACCAGTATAACAACTATAGCCAGGATCGCTATACCGCCTATAATGATGGTCTTGCTTCCCTTATCCGAATTCAGGAAACCAAGTAAACCTTTTTTATCGTTATTATTTTTCTTATCCTTCTTGTTGTTTACCTTTACAGGATGATGAGGCTTTTTCTCTTCAATAATTTCTTCAGCAGTCTCCGCATCAACATCATCATAGTCATCATAGAGAGCTTTCTTTCCGAAACGGCTCTCGATGTAGCTTATGGATTTCAGGTCTTCGATCATGTCGTCGACCTTTTTATATCTCTTTGACTGGAACTTCTCAGTGGCCTTCTGTATTACCCTGTCAAGCTGGTAAGGCACTGACGGCACTTCTTCCTTTGCTGAAGGGAAAGGATCATTTATGTGCATGAGAGCTATGCTCACCGGGTTATCTCCGTCATAGGGAACATGACCTGTCAGCATTTCATAGAGCACAACGCCGAGAGAATAGATGTCAGATCTCTCGTCCACGTAGGCTCCTCTAGCCTGTTCAGGTGAGAAATAGTGAACAGATCCCATGACCTTGTCTGATCCCTCAACCATGGATTCCTGAGTTACTGCCATGGCAATACCGAAGTCTGCAAGCTTGGCAACTCCCTGTTCCGTTACAAGCACATTGTGAGGCTTGACGTCACGGTGCACTATCTGATTCTTATGAGCAAGGGAAAGAGCCTGTGCGATCTGGATCGTATAGTCTATGGCCTGCTTATAGTCGAGTTTACCCTTCTCCTCGATTATTTCAGAAAGGGACTTTCCTTCAATAAGCTCCATGACGATGTAGTGGATATTACCTTCCTGACCTACGTCGTATACGCCTACAATATTGGGATGTGTCAGGCCCGCCGCAGCCTGTGATTCTTTTATAAAATTGGCAATGAACTTATCATCCTTTGTAAACTCAGGTCTGAGTATCTTGATGGCAACGTATCGGTTAAGAAGCCTGTCCTTACCCTTGTATACGATGGCCATTCCGCCTTCTCCGGTTTTTTCTATAAGTTCATATCTTCCGGCAAGTAGTCTGTTATTCATCGATATCATCCTCCTGTACCTTAAGACTGATAACTGTTACATTATCATGTCCGCCATTTTCATTCGCCTTGTCCACAAGTTCACCTGAAAGAGTGCTCATGTTGTCATTCTTTTCAATGAGCTCTATCATTGTTTCATTGGGAACTTCATCATAGAGTCCGTCAGAACAGATTATAAGAACATCGTCTGCCTTAAGCTCCACCTGGAAAAAATCCGGCTCCACAGAGGGCTCGGCTCCGAGAGCCTTGACGATAACGTTCTTTCTTTCATCCTGATCGGCTTCCTCTCTTGAAAGGATACCTGCCTTGACAAGAGTGTTTACATAGGTGTGGTCCTCTGTAAGCTGCATGAGAGATCCTGCTCTGTAGAGGTAAACTCTGGAATCGCCGATATTTCCTATATAGGCCTTGCCTTTTCTGATGTACACAACAACGGCTGTTGTAGCCATTCCGGCGTACTCATCGTGGGCTCTTGCCATGTCATAGATCTTGCCGTTGGCTGAATCAATGGCATCTTTAAGATACCCCACTATCTCGAATTTATCCATCATCCGGGATATGGAGTGCTGCACCACATAATTGGCTATTTCGCTGACAGCTGTGCGGGACGCGATCTCTCCGGAATTTCCTCCGCCGACGCCGTCCGCCAGAACGTAGACCCTGTCATGGAGCAGAACGAAGCAAGCGTCTTCGTTCGTCGGCCTGACAACGCCTCTGTCTGTTTTAAAACCTACGTGCATATATTATGCCTCCCTTAATATCCTGCATATATAGAATCCGTCGCATCCGTCTTTTACCGGGTCGAGACAGAATTCTTTATCTTTAACAAAGCTGCTTCTTCCCTCAAGAAAACCGCTGATCATATCCTGGTTTTCCGAAGGATTTACCGTACAGGTGCTGTATACCATAATACCGCCCGGCCTGAGATACCTTGAAGCATTTTCAAGTATCTCCCTCTGGATCCGGTTAAGATCCTCCATGGGGTATTCCTTCCTGTACTTGAGTTCCGGCTTTCTTCCCATGACGCCCAGGCCTGAACAGGGAACGTCGCAGAGCACCCTGTCGAAGGACCCTTCGTATTTCTCATTGAAGATCCTCCCGTCTCCCTCGGCGGTCTTTACTATGGAAATGCCGTTTCTCTTCATAAGCTCATCCATGAGCTTAAGTTTATGTTCATATATATCAAAGGCAAGAACCTCGCCCTGATCCTTCATTTTTTCTGCAACAGCTGCAGTCTTTCCGCCGGGCGCCGCACAGATATCCATTACCCTCATGCCGGGCTCAGCCATAAGCATGTCTGCGCAAAAAACTGAACTCTGATCCTGAACGGAAAACCTGCCTTCCCTGAAGGCTGCGCTCTCGAGAATTCCGCTTCCCTTAACGAGAAGTGCTCTGTCACTAAGTTCAGAAGGTCTCACGCTGAATCCCTGTTCTTCAAGGATCTTAATGAGTTCTTCAGGAGTGTTCTTAAGGATGTTCACCCTAATGGACAGGTCCGGTGTACCGTTTACTTTTTCCATAAAAGCCCTGGCACCCTCATAGCCGTAAGTCCTGATCAGAAGCTCAGCTATCCAGGGCTCACAGGAGTATCTCACGGATATGCAGCTTATGGGATCCTCTTCAGAGGGAAGCTTAAGACTGTCCTTTTCCCTTGCGAGGTTTCTCAGGACTCCGTTTATGAAGCCCTCACGTCCTCTTGCATACTTCTTTGCCAGATTCACAGTCTCGGACACGGCAGCGTAGGACGGCACCGAATCCATGAAAAGTATCTGGTAGGCTCCTTCTCTTAAGAGTACGATATCCCTGGTCTTGAGTTTTTTGAAACCTTTTTTTACGAAGTTTTCAAGAAAAAAATCCAGAAGGTATTTGTTCTTTATAACTCCGTAGGTCAGCTCCCTCACGAAGGCGGGATCGCATTCTCCCGCTTCCCTGAGAAATCTGTTGAGAGCAATGTTTGAGTATGCTCCCTTTTCTTCCACCTCCAGGAGCACCTGAAAGGCGGTCTTGCGATTTATATCCATTATCTGAAAAGTAATCCTTTCTCAAGGGAATTGCCCCTCAAATAATCCGCTGTATTCATGCGTTTTTTGTTGGGAACCTGAAGTTCTGTTACCTTAAGAGCTCCTGTTCCTGCTCCAACGATAAAGCTGTCCTGGCTTACCTCTATGATTCTTCCCTGATCTTCAGGTGAGATTTTGCGGTCAATTGCTTCAGCCTTCCAGAACTTCATGGGATCCCCCTTCTCGTTATAGACTGCGAAGGCTCCCGGCCACGGATCGAAGGCTCTTATCTTATTCACTATTTCCTGAGGTTCCTTTGTGAAATCCAAATGGCCGTCCTGTTTTGTTATAAGGGGCGCATAGGATGAAAGGCTGTCCTCCTGGGGAGTTCTCACGGCCTTTCCCTCTTCAATGTCCTTAAGGGTCTTCTGGAGAAGCTCAGCCCCTGCTTCCGCGAGCTTATCGTGAAGCTCCTCATAGTTCATGTCGCCGATCTCGACTTCAACCTTTGAGATCATGTCTCCCGTATCAAGTCCCGGGCCCATCTGCATGATGGTGACTCCGGTCTTTTCCTTTCCCTGAAGGATGGCGTGCTGTATAGGAGACGCCCCTCTCAGTTCAGGAAGAAGGGATGCGTGAACGTTGACGGATCCGTACTTAGGTGCTTCAAGAACATCGGTCGGAAGAATCTGTCCATAGGCTGCAACCACTGAAATATCAGCATCAGCCGCTCTCAGTTCCTCAAGGAATTCCTCATTTCCCCTGACCCTCTCGGGCTGAAGGACTTTGATTCCATGCTCCAGTGCAACTTCCTTAACGGGAGTGAACTGCACTTTCTTACCTCGTCCCTTCTGCTTGTCGGGCTGAGTAACGCAGAGCACCACATCATGCCCCTCATCTATTAAGCTTTTAAGGATGATTGCCGCAAATTCCGGCGTTCCCATAAAAACTGTCTTCAATTGGTCTCCCCCTTATTCCTCTTCCTCAAAATCCTCTTCCTCATAGTCTGCTTCTCTTAAGTTCTGACATTTATCTGTATAGAGGATTCCGTCAAGATGGTCGTATTCGTGCTGCATTACGCGGGCGTCAAAGCCTTCGAAGTCGTAGACCTTTCTCTCTCCGTCAAGGCCTGTTGCTTCGATCTTTATTCTTACTGATCTCTCAACGTCTCCAACCATATCGGGAACGCTTAAGCAGCCTTCGGGTCCCATTTCCTTTTCTTCGCTCATTTCGAGCATGACGGGATTGATCATGTAGAATACTCTCTCCTCGTCAAAGGGATCCGGCTGAGCCACGAACATCCTTCTCATGATGCCCACCTGGGGTGCAGCGATACCTACTCCCATGGATTCTCTCATGGTCTCCAGCATATCCTCCAATGTTTCTCTGATTCTGGGGGTGACTTCCTTCACTTCCTTGCAGTGCTTTCTTAAGATCTCGTCTCCCTCTGTTACTACGTTTCTGATTGCCATTTATATCTCCTGACTTTTATATTGTACTGTATGGATTTATATCAATGGTCACGTTGACACCTGACCTTTCCATCATAAGTTTTTTTCTGAACTGGTCCAGATAGTGGACATATTCGTTTCTTCTGCCCCTGGGGGCCTTTATAAGGATGTAGCGCCTGAAGGCGTCATGTCCCTTGAAGTTTGAAGCTTCCTTAGGGGCCTTCACCCTGTGGGCTTCATCCTGCCCAAGTATTTTCTTAATATATATCTCTGCATCCTCTGCCGCATTTTCCACCTCTTCCTGATCATCCCCCGTAAGATTCAGGACGATGATATCTCCGAAGGGCGGATATTCAAGAAAGGACCTGATTCTGGACTCCTCATTGAAGAAACCTTTGAAATCATGGTTTTTTGCAGCGGTAAAGGCATAGTTTTCAGGTTCATAGGTCTGGATGACCACTCTTCCCGGCTCTTCTCCTCTTCCGGCACGTCCTGCCACCTGGGTCACCAGCTGGAAGGTGCGCTCTTCAGACCTGTAGTCCGGGATGTTGAGGGTGGTATCTGCAGCGATTACTCCCACGACTCCCACGTTATCGAAGTCCAGTCCCTTGGCCACAAGCTGGGTGCCCACGAGAATATCCGTCTCGCGGTTTCCGAATCTGTCAAGGATCCTGTCAAGCTCTGACCTGTCCTTAAGGCGGTCTATATCAAGCCTGTCCACGGTCCTTTCGGGATAAAGGGCCTTTATCTGCTCCTCCACCTGCTCTGTCCCTATTCCGAAATACCTTATGTATTTACTTCCGCAGGACGGGCAGGATTTGGGTGCGGGATACTTTCTTCCGCAGTAGTGGCAGACCATGGCGTCGCCTTTTTTGTGGTATGTGAGGGATATCTCGCACTCCGGGCACTTCATGACGGTGCCGCACTCCCTGCAGGATACGAAGTTTGAATATCCTCTTCTGTTCTGAAGAAGGATTATCTGCTTGCCGTTTTCCAGGGCCTCATCCATGAAGGACTTGAGCTTTCTTGAGAATATGGAGCGGTTACCCGACTTCAGTTCCTCCCTCATGTCCGCCATTTCCACCGTGGGAAGCGGCGTCCTGTTATATCTTTCCTTAAGTTCTATAAGTCCGTAGATACCTTCCTTCACTCTCTCATAGGAGGTGACCGAAGGCGTGGCGGATCCGAGTATCATCACTCCCTTATGGGTCATGATCCTCTTGGCCGCAACCTCGTGGGTATCATACTTTGGAGTCATATCGGCCTTGTAAGTGGCTTCGTGCTCCTCATCAAGGATTATGCAGCCGATGTTTTCCATGGGAGCAAAGACTCCCATGCGGGCGCCGATTACGATCCTGGCCTCGCCCTTTCTTATCCTCATCCACTCATCGGACCGTTCTCTCGGTGTGAGTCTCGAATGAAGGACGGCGCAGGTCTCCCTTCCGAAGCGTCCGATAAAGCGCTTTAAGAGCTGGTGAGTAAGGGATATCTCCGGAACCAGCATGATTGCTCCCTTTCCCTGTCTTAAGCACTCTTCGATTGCCGCCATATACACTTCCGTCTTTCCGGAGGATGTTACTCCGTGGATGAGCCAGAAGCTTTCCTCATCCTGATTTATGGCCTTCTTAAGGGTCTCATAAGCCTCCTTCTGCTCTCCTGTGAGAGCCTCAGGCTTAACGTAGTCCGTCTCAATATCCTTATACGGATCCTTGGGAGTTCCGCGTTTTCTCTTCTTAAGAGGCGGCGTGAAAAGTCGGATGGCATCATAGTATCTTATGGCATATCTCTGCTTCATCCAGACGGCAGTTGAAACCATTTCAGGAGAAAGGCTCTCGTCTTCAAAGACCTCCAGGATGGAACGGATCTTGTCTTCTTCAAGGTCCGTCTCATCTGTGATCTTAAAGACATAGCCCTCCTTATCCTTTGATCCGAAGGGAACCCTTACCCTGGAACCGACTTTAACGTCAAACTCCCCCGTATCGTAAGTAAAGAAGCTGTCTATGTAATTGCTCTTGTTTTCAACTACTACGTCTGCAAACATCCGGCTTTCCCCTGCTGTTTCCCCTTGTGATTTTTATAAAAGATGTATGTTGTTTTCCTCGCAGTGTCTTACCTGCTCCTCAGGCCATACGGATACCTGAACTTCTCCGATGTGGGCCTTTCTCAAGAAAAACATACAGAGTCTGCTCTGTCCGATACCGCCTCCGATGGTGAGAGGAAGCTCGTCGTTCAAAACTGCTTTCTGGTAGCTAAGCTCTGCCCTGTCCATGCAGCCTGATATCTCAAGCTGTCTTCTCATGGCATCCGCATCTACACGGATTCCCATGGAGCTTATCTCAAAGGATCTCTCGAGAAGATCATTCCAGAGAATAATATCTCCGTTAAGTTCCCAGTCGTCGTAGTCCGGGGATCTTCCGTCGTGCCTCTTGCCGGATTTCAGAGCTCCTCCGATCTTCATTAAGAAGATGGCGCCGTATTCTTTGCAGGCAGCATCCTCTCTCTCCTTTGGAGTGAGTTCGGGATATTTATCTTCAAGCTGCTGGGTGGTGATGAAGGTGATCTCATTGGGGATCTCCGTTCTCACGTCTCTGTAGAGTCTGTTCACATAGTCACCCAGATTCTTGATTCCGTCATATATTGTGATTACTGTTTCCCTGAGGTATTCCTCGGTCCTCTGTTCCCTTGTGATTACCTTTTCCCAGTCCCACTGGTCAACGTAGATGGAGTGAAGGTTGTCCAGTTCTTCGTCTCGTCTTAAAGCGTTCATATCCGTGTAGATGCCGTATCCGGGCTCCACGCCGTACTTTCCGAGAGCCATTCTTTTCCACTTAGCCAGGGACTGAACGACTTCAACTTCCAGTTCATCTATATCTTTAAGGGTGAAGGATACGCGTCTTTCAACACCGTTAAGATTGTCGTTGAGTCCCGTCTTCGGGTCTACGAAAAGCGGTGCAGAAACACGTCTCAGCTTAAGACCGTATGCCAGCTCCTGCTGGCAATAGTCTTTGCTTTTTTTGATC
>CAMPCK010000037.1 GCA_946645735.1 uncultured Clostridia bacterium | reverse complement strand
TATCGTGGAGATAGCCGAGGAGCTCGGGGTCACCAAGCAGGCCATCCACGAGAACCTCAAGAAGTCCGAGAAGATTTTAAGAAGTTACGAAGAGAAGCTCGGCCTTATGAAGAGTCTCCTTGAAACCAGAGATTTGATAGAAGCCATAGACGAAAGGATAGACCTCCTCATGGGAAAAGCCAGGGAGAAGGGCGCCGCAGATCTTGAGAAGGACCTGGGAGAGATCAGAGATATGATTTCGGGTCTTAAAGAATAGATCAGATAGGGGAAAGAAATGGCATTTGAAAATTTATCCGATAAATTACAGGATACCTTTAAAAAATTAAAAGGAAAGGGCGTACTTACTGAGGAAGACATCGACAAGGCCATGCGTGAGGTCAAGCTTGCGCTTCTGGAAGCCGACGTTAACTTCAAGGTGGTTAAGGAGTTCGTAAAGGACGTCAAAGAGAAAGCTCTCGGATCCGACGTGCTCAACAGCCTCACTCCCGGACAGCAGGTTATCAAGATCGTTAACGACGAACTCGTCAGCCTCATGGGAGGAACCAATTCCAAGCTGACCTACTCATCCACAGGATTCACAACGATCCTCATGGTAGGTCTTCAGGGTACAGGTAAGACCACCACCTGCGGCAAGCTCGCCATGTACCTGAAGAAGGAAGGCAAGAAGCCCATGCTGGCTGCCTGCGACATCTACAGGCCCGCTGCTATTGACCAGCTGGAAGTTGTAGGTAAGCAGGTGGACGTTCCTGTCTACACCGAAAGGGACAACAGGAAGGCTGAGGAGATCGCGCTTCACGCCAAGAAGGAAGCTGAGCTCAAGGGATACAACGTACTTATCGTCGATACTGCCGGTCGTCTTCAGATAGATGAGGAACTCATGGAGGAACTCGTAAGAGTGAAGACCGCAGTAAAGCCTCACGAGATACTTCTCGTTGTGGATGCTCTTACAGGTCAGGATGCTGTGAACGCCGCAGAAGGCTTCAACAACAAGCTGGGAATCGACGGTATCATCATGACCAAGATGGACGGTGACTCACGAGGAGGCGCAGCACTCTCCGCCAAGAAGGTAACGGGCAAGCCCGTCAAGTTCATGGGTATGGGAGAGAAGCTGGATGCCCTGGAGCCTTTCCATCCTGAGAGAATGGCATCACGTATCCTCGGTATGGGAGATATGCTGAGTCTCATCGAAAAGGCTCAGGAAAACTACGACGAGGAAAAGGCAGCCAAACTCGAGAAGAAGCTCAGAAAGAATGAATTCACCCTGGAGGACTTCCTGGACCAGATGGGTGAAGTGAGAAACATGGGCGGCCTCGGCAAGATCCTGGACATGCTTCCAGGCGTGAACAAGAAGAACGTGTCCGAGGATGACATCGACAAGGGCGAGAAGGAATTCCGCCAGATGGAAGCCATCATCCGTTCCATGACCATCGAAGAGAGAAGAAAGCCCGAACTTCTCAACGCTTCCAGAAGGAAGAGGATAGCTCAGGGCTCAGGCCAGACCGTGGCCAAGGTAAATCAGTTAATCAAAAAGTATGAGGATGCAAAGAAGCTCATGAAGCAGTTCAACAATCCCAACTTTATGAAAAAGAGCAGATTCAGAGGACTTTTCTAAAGCCATTGAACTGCGGGTAATATAAACAATCATTTATTTATGGAGGAAATTAAAAAATGGTAAGAATCAGATTAAGAAGAATGGGAGCACACAAGAAGCCTTTCTACAGAGTTATCGTAGCAGATCAGAGATCACCCCGTGACGGCAGATTCATCGAGGAACTCGGATACTATGATCCTATGACAGAACCCAAGACCATCAAGATCGACGCTGAAAAGGCTCAGAAGTGGTTATCAGAGGGAGCTCAGCCCACAGAGACTGTTAAGGCTTTATTCAAGAAGTCCGGAATCATTGAGTAATTACAGGGAGTACGGTGAATTTTAATGACTAAATTGGTTGAAACAATCGCCAGGTCACTAGTAGACAAGCCCGATGAGGTTGTCGTCACTGAAACTTCTGATAAATACGGTTCGGTTATTAAGCTTTCCGTAGCCTCCGACGATATGGGAAAGGTTATCGGCAAGCAGGGACGCATAGCTAAAGCAATACGCACGGTCGTTAAAGCCAAAGCCGTCAGGGAAAACAAGACGGTTACGGTGGAGATCGTCAAGGAAGATGAAGAACCGGTGACCGAGGAATAAATGTCTGGCCGCATGTTTTTTGCGGCCTTTTTTAACTATGGAAAAAATCAAAATAGGAAAAATCGTAAGCGCCCAGGGACTGAAGGGCGAAGTAAAAGTATATAATTACTCTGACAGGCCTGAGCGTTATGAGGAACTGGATGAGATCATCGTCTCAGGAGGAAAGTCTCCTGACAAGACCATGGTCATCGAAAAGGTGAGATATCAGGGGAATATGGTGATCCTTAAGCTAAAGGGAGTCGATGACAGAAATGCATCTGAAAGCTTAAGGGACAGGGATGTGTTTATCACAGAGGCTGACCTTAAGGAACTTCCTGAGGACACCTTCTATGTGAGGGACCTCATCGGCATGAAGGTCGTTGATATGGGTCAGTACGGTGAGATCGGCGTCCTTAAGGATGTCATTCAGAATACGGCCCAGGACGTATATCTCGTATCCATGAAGGACGGAAGAGATATCATGATCCCCGCTGTAAAGGATTTTATCAAAGAGGTTGATAAAGAGGAGAGAGTAATTAAGACTACTCTCATCCCCGGTTTTGTGGACGAAGGAGAAGAAGCCTGATATGATCAGGATCAATGTGCTGACGGTCTTCCCTGAAATGTTCGGCCCCGTTACGGATCAGTCGATCCTGGGAAAGGCAGGAGAGAAGGGCGTCATAGAGGTCAACTTAATAAATATCCGGGACTTTACTGAGGATAAGCACAGAAGAACGGATGACACTCCCTTCGGAGGAGGCTGCGGCATGGTAATGACTCCGCAGCCGGTTTTCGATGCTCTGAGGTCCATAGAAGGAGTGCAAAACCATCCTGTTCTCTACATGTCTCCCAGAGGAAAGCTTATGGATGAGGCTCTGGTGACGGAGCTTGCCGGTGAAGAGGAATTCACCATCCTCTGCGGCCACTATGAAGGAGTGGATCAGAGAATAATCGACGGCTGGAACATGAGGGAGGTGTCCATCGGAGACTATATCCTGACAGGAGGGGAACTTCCTGCCATGGTACTCATAGACGCTGTCTCCAGATTCATTCCGGGAGTTCTCGGAAATGAAGAATCCGCTGAGGACGAGTCCATATATTCGGGGCTTCTGGAAGCGGACCAGTACACGAGACCCAGGGAATATGAGGGGCTTGAAGTGCCTGAGATCCTCATGGGAGGGGACCATCACAAGATCAGGCTCTACAGGCTTATGGAGTCCATTAAGCTCACGGCTGAGAGGAGACCGGACCTGTTCGAATCATACCTTGAAACCAAGGCAGACTTCTCGGAGTTCACCAGAAAAGAACGCGCAGAACTGGAAAAACTCATCTCCGGGCTCAGGGACAGAAAACCTTGTGAAAAAACCGTTGAATAGTGCGTTTTGACGAGGATTTTTTGTTGTAATACACTACATTTTGTGTTAATATAATCATGTATATGTATGTGATAAAACGAAGGGGTATAGATGAAACCAAAGGTAAAGATCAACAAGTTCAGAATAGCCATAGTGGTATTTGTACTGCTTTTTTGCCTGCTGTACTTTATGATCTATGTAGCGCCCAAGGTTTCGGATGCCTTCGTTGAAACCTATGTCTGCGAGTACGGGACTCTTGATGTGGATTTCACATCGGACTACCTATGCGTAAGAAATGAAAACCTTCATACGGCTGATGCCGCGGGTACCGTGGACAGAAAGGCCAGCGCCGGAAACCTGGTGAGGATCGGGAACAAGGTTGTAAACGTCGGAGGCGTTGATTACAGGGCCCAGGAAAGAGGACTTGTAAGCTACACCTATGACGGACTTGAGGACAACCTGACGCCTGATACCATTGCGGATCTTACTCCCAACGCTCTCAATCCTCCTGTGGATGAAGAGGGAAACAGCACATACAAGCTCAGAAAATGCGCATCTGAAACTGCTGCCCAGGGTGATCCCGTATTCAAGATCATCGATAATCACAGATGGTATCTTGTGACCTGGGTGGACCAGGCCACTGCTGAGAAGCTTTCCCAGTACGGAAGGGTCACCATTGAACTTAACGATGAGGAGCATACTCAGCTGAGGTTCAGGGTGGATTCAGTGGAAACTGAGGATCCTCCGGAAGATGAAGCCGAAGCTGAAGCTGAAGCTCAGACTACTGATGAAGCAGCAGCAGACGAAACAGAGGCTGCAGACGATGCAGATGCTGAAGACAAGGCCGAAGCCGGTAAGAAGGATGAGAAAGTCCTCAGAAAGGCTGTTTTCAGCTGCGACAGATATTACAGCAATGTGGACGGCTTAAGATACGGCACGGCCAGGATCATTACGACCAGCGTGACGGGAATCATTCTTGAGACTTCCAGCATCGCTGAAGAGGACGGCGTCAAGGGCGTCTATGTGAAGAACAAATATAACGATTACGTATTCACACCCATCAGTATCATAGCGGAAGTAGGAGACAAGACCGTAGTGGAGAACCGCACCTTCTATGACTCCGAAAACGATAAGATAATATCAACTGTCAAGAACTATGACAGTATCAAAAAAGGAGATGGTTCAGGAGATGTCGATCAGAACTAATATCGAAGAGATCACCGCAAGAAAGAATGCTGCGGCGGAAAGATCCGGAAGAGACGGAGCTGACGTACTCCTGGTGGCTGTAACAAAGCTTCATGACTGTGATGAGATCAATGAAGCCATCGACTGCGGAATTACAGACATCGGTGAGAATAAAGTCCAGGAGATCCTTAACAAGTATGAAAAGGTCAAGCCTGTAAGATGGCACCTGATAGGCCATCTTCAGACCAACAAGGTAAAATATATAATCGACAAGGTGGCCATGATCCACTCTGTGGATTCTTTGCATCTGGCAAAGGAGATCGACAAGAGGGCTGCCCAGCACGGAGTCACCATGGATATTCTGATCCAGGTAAACTCAGCTGAAGAGGAGAGCAAATTCGGCATTAAGGTCGATGAAACAGAGCAGATGATCCACGATATTCTGGATAACTGCCCTAACGTCAGGATCAGAGGTCTCATGTGCATAGCGCCATGGGAGGACAATCCTGAAGATGCGAAAGTATATTTCGAAGAGGTCAAAGCTCAGTTTGATCAATTCGCTAATATAGATCACCCGAATCTTGATTTCAAGTACCTGTCCATGGGAATGTCAAATGACTTCGAAGTTGCTATCGAAGCAGGTTCAAACCTCATCAGAGTGGGCACTTCCATTTTCGGAAACAGGGACTATTCAAGAAAGATGGGCGAATAAAACAGTAAGGTATATCAAAGACAATATAACGATAACTAAAGGAGAAATAAAATGGGATTTAAAGAAACCCTCGGCAAAATGATCGGTATCGAAGAGCAGGACGAGACCATCACTGAAGAAGAGATCGAAAGAGAAAAGGAAAAGCTCAAGAGAGAAGAGTTCAAACCCGTGACACCTTCTTACAAGGCTCCTTCACAGGCAGCTGTAAGCCATCACGAGAAGGCTGCTCCTCAGAAGTCAGCAGCTCTTTCCAACTATGCTACAGCAGCTTTCAAGCTCGTAGTAATCGAACCCAAGAGCTTCGATGAGTGCCCCAAGCTTGTTGACAGCCTTAAGGGAAGAAGACCGGTCATCATCAACCTCGAAAACATCGAGACCGAGACCGCAAAGAAGATCTTCGATTTCCTTTCAGGAGCAACCTATGCCTTAAACGGCGGCGTTCAGAAGATCGCATCAAACATCTTCATCTTTGCACCTGAGTCAGTGGATATCGCTTCCAATCAGGATGATGGATTCGCTTACGGCAAAAAATCCGCTCCCGGAAACTGGTCTAAATAAGACCCTGAGGTGAGCCGATGACTTACGTATTGTGCCAGGCAATCAGTATTTTTGCAGAACTTTTTACCTGGGCCCTGGTAATAAGAGCCATCTTAAGCTGGTTCGCCAGGGATCAGTATTCCACGTTAGGCAAAATATACATCGCCCTGATCAAGTTCACTGAACCCATTGTCGCTCCGTGCCGCCAGGCTTTGTCAAGGCTTAATACCGGTATGTTTGACTTCTCGGTATTCCTGGCCATGATCCTGGTACAGGCTGCGGCGAGACTGCTGATAACCATTATTTTAAGGATAGGAATCTAAAGGAGAGAGAAATGATCACACCTTCAGATATTGAAAACAAAGATTTTAAGAGAGCAAAAAAGGGTTATGATCCGGATGAAGTAGATGAATATCTCGATCTGATCATAGTTGACATGGAAAAGCTTATCAAGGAGAACAGAAGACTCAAGGAAGAACTCACCAAGGCCAACAACCAGGTGAACAAGCACATGAATTCCGAGAGCTCTGTATATGAGACCTTAAACGCAGCAAAGCAGCTCATGAACGATATCGCTGCTTCCGCTGAGAGAAGGGCAGAGATCCTCCTTAAGAACGCTGAGCTTGAAGCTGATCTCATCACAAGAGAAGCCAAGGAAAACATCTCCAGATACACTGACGAGGGCAACCGCCTTATGTCAAGAGTTGACATCCTCAAGGAAAGATACAGAGGAATGCTCAAGGAAGAGCTGGACAGACTTGAAAGCACTGAGAATGATTTCTTTGCAGAATTCAGAAACGATTTCATGCCGGCTTCCATCCAGGATATTCCTGAGGATGATATGAAGATCAGAACACCTGCTGAGACCAAAGAAGAGCCTGCTGTTAAGGAAGAAAAGCTTGACCTGACCAAGACCATGGTCATTTCAAAGTCCTGATCATCTGATAATGAAAAAAGGTAAGTATGTTATAATACTGCTGGTGATCCTGCTGGATCAGCTGGTCAAAGCAGCTGTAAGAAGCTCATTCGAACCATGGGAGAGCAGGGATGTCCTGGGGGATATCTTCGCTCTTACCTATGTTCAGAATACGGGGGCTGCTTTCAATATGTTCAGCGGCATGAGCACGCTGCTTGTTGTGGTTCCTCTCATTGCCATGGCCTTAGGCATATGGTACATGGAGAAGCACAGAAGTGAACACTGGACTCTTCCTCTGTCCCTTTCACTGGTGATCGGAGGAGGAGTATCGAACATTCTGGACAGGGCCTTCATGGGCTTTGTTACGGACATGTTTGACTTCCACTTCTGGCCCGTTTTTAACGTGGCAGACATAGCCATCTGCACGGGCTGCGGCCTCCTTGTGATATATATTCTCAAGTTCTACGGCAATGAAGAGAAGGAACTGAAAACTAAAGATAGTGAGAAATAGCAGGATGAATATGGAGCACTATTTTATTATCGAAAAAAAATATGAAGGCACTCGGATGGATTCGGTGCTTTCTTTGCTTTTACCGGAGTACTCCAGAAGCTATCTCTCCAAGCTCATAGAAGACGGGGCTGTAACCGTAGGAGACAGGACCGAAACCTCCAAGAAAT
This sequence comes from uncultured Clostridia bacterium, assembly GCA_946645735.1. The sequence goes on along the minus strand of CAMPCK010000037.1, from coordinate 329 downwards.
ACAAGGTAAAAGAGGGGGATGAGATAAGGCTCAGTGTCCCTGAAGCAAAGCCTCTTGAAGTGGAGGCTGAGGATATCCCTCTTGATATCGTGTATGAGGATGATGACCTTATGGTTATCAATAAACCGAGAGGCATGGTGGTCCATCCCGCAGCGGGAAACTATACGGGAACCCTTGTGAATGCCGTCATGCACCACGCAGGGGACAGGCTGTCCTCCATTAACGGCGTTGTGCGCCCCGGAATAGTCCACAGGATAGACAAGGACACTTCAGGCCTCATAATGGTGGCAAAAAACAACAAAGCCCACGAGTCTCTCTCCGCTCAGCTT
>CAMPCK010000036.1 GCA_946645735.1 uncultured Clostridia bacterium | reverse complement strand
AGCTGAAGGACGTTTGGGGATTCATGGCATTCATCTGCGTATTCTGGGTAGTAGTAGCTTGTCTCGGACTCTACTTCGTACCTATGTTTATGGGCTAAAAAGTTAGTTATATAATAATATCATAAAACATCCCGCAAGAGAGGAGGGCAAGAATTTGCCCTCCTTTCTTACCACCATGATCAAGGAGGATATTCATGGCAATCACCGCTAAAGTCGTAAAAATAATGACGACAGATTTCGCTGAAGTAGCGATACTTGAAAACGGCAAACCAATTGACGATACAACATATATCGCTGAGTTCAAAGGAAAAGACATGAAGGTAAGACGTGACGATATAGTTGAAGTCGTACCTACAGAAAACAGGATAATGAACGAATCAAGAATTGCATACATCCTTCCTGTGATCGGTGCTGTTCTCGGATTCCTTTTCACAGGATCCAAGAGCACTCCTGAGAGACTGCTTTCTGCTCTGCTCCTTGCTATCATGTTCCTGATAGTAGCCTATGTCATGAACAGAAGATCCCGCATGCTTAAGTACAGAAAGTATAAGATCACCAAGATCCTTAAGACCAGCGAGCATTTCCTGTAAGAGGAAGATGGGAGTATTATGTCACTTCAGCACATTATAGGTTTTGCATTTTTAATAGCAGGTATCATTTATGCTGTAAGCATAGTAAGAGATGCCGTTTCGGACAGAGAAGCCATGGCAAGGCAGCCGGGGACCCTTAAAGGGACCATGATAGCTGAAGCCATTGTGTATTTTTTCTGTACCATCGGCATATCTGACTTTGTAATGAACACCATAGTTGTGAGGAAACTCAAACTTGCAGATCCGGAAACCCTGCCGGACTGCCTGATAACCGCGGGAATCGTTCCCGGTTCCTTCATCGCATTTCTTTACTTAAGAAATGCACCGGAGGTTGACACCCTGACCCTTGCTGTGTTCATGATCTGCCTTGCACTGGGAAGCTTCTTCGGTTCCCGTGCCGTAGGGGTGATGAAGGGAGAATCCATAAGAAAAGCTCAGATCATCCTTCTCCTGGCAGCAATAGCAGTTTTGATCATCAGAATGATATTGAGTTCAGGTGAGCCAGGAACTGCAGTATCTCTTTCGGGAATAAAGCTTGTTATCCTCGGCGCTTTCACCTTTTGCTTCGGCTTTACAAACATGCTGGGAATCCCTGCCAAGCCCTTTACTACAGCGCTTCTCATGCTGCTTGGCATGTCCCCCATAACCACACTTACTCTTCTTCTTGGAAGCGTGCCTATATCTGTGGTAACTGGAGGAATAAATGTGGTAGGACGCAGAAGATACAACAAAAAAATGGCAATTTCTGCAGTATCCGCAGGATGTGTTACAGCATTTATCGGTACAATGCTGGCCATATCCATAAATGCGGTTGTGCTTAACATAATTCTGATCGGCGTTATAGCTGTAGCTGTAATAAGCCTTATCAAAAAATAACAACAGTGAATGCATGAAGGTGTCCCGGACGCCTTCTTTTTGTTATATAAGGGGTTACTAACGTGAAGAGGTAATGATATAATAATGTAAATAAATGTTTTGGAGGAAGAGATGACAAGAACAGAGAGGGCAAGAAAAAGAAAAAGAACGAAAAGAGCAATCATACCCGTGCTTTTTATAGTTATACTTATTCTCGGCGCTATTATGGGGGTTATGCTCCAGAAAGAGACTGCCAGAAAGAAAGAAGAGGCAAAACTGGCGGTCACTCCGCCTGTTCTGACCCTCAGCGGGGATTCTGCTGTAAATATGTTTTATGGCGATGAGTTTAAGGATCCGGGCTTCACAGCAACTGACGCCTACGGAGATGATATCAGTGCTTCAGTTGAAACCGAGATCCCCGATATAGACCAGAGCGGAGAATATGAAATCAAGTATGCTGTAACAGATAAGAACGGAAACAGGGCAGAGGCATCGAGAAAGCTCAATGTTACCTTCCCGCCTCAGACAAAGGAGGGCAAGAAGAGAGGGCTTTCGGTCCTCATGTATCATAAGGTCTATGATCCTGCCAAGCCTCCCAAGAAGGGAGTGGACGCCAACTGCATCAAGGCATCTGTCCTTGAAGAGGAACTTAAATATCTTGTGGATGAAGGCTATTATTTCCCCACCTGGAAAGAAGTAAGGCAGTATCTCGACGGGGAGATCGATCTTCCTGAGAAGAGCGTATGCCTGACCTTCGATGACGGTACCACACTCTTCGAAGAAAACGGCGTCCCCTTAATAGAGAAGTATGATGTGAGAGCTACAGCCTTCATAATAGGAACCAAGAGAGGCAAACACTGGTCTGAGACTGACTACAAGCACCTGTGGCTGGAGTCCCATTCCTACGACATGCACAGACCCGGAGGAAATATCGGACACGGCGGAGTCTTCACGGCTCTCAGTTACGATGATGCCCTGGCTGACCTCAATAAGTCCATCAAGCTTCTGGGAAGCGGGGATGCTTTCGCCTATCCCTTCGGAGACTATGATGACCAGTGCCTTAAGGTTGTGGAGGATGCAGGCTTCCTCTGCGCTTTCACAACGGAATACGGAAAAATCCACCCGGGAGACAACCCAGTCAAGCTTACGAGAGTAAGGGTTCAGGGAAGCCCGAGTCTCAGGCAGTTCAAAAGCTTATTATAGACAATCAAAAAAGGCCGGTGCTTAAGCCCGGCCTTTTGAAGTGCCATTATTCTGTAAAATCTATTTTCTCAAGAGTATAGCCTGCGGTTGGTGAAAGATATCTTCCGGATTTGAAGGACTCAATGAACTGCTCCGGAGTTTTATAGGTATGAAGCTCTGTGATGACTCTCACGTCGCTTTCTCCTGCGGAGACGAATTCACTGTCGATATCTGTATCTTCAATATTGCTGTCGAAGGGATATGCATAGAGGATCACGGTATCCTTGGCAGCAAATTCCGTACCCGCCTGACGGTCGTAGGTCGCCACAACGAGAAGGGCATCCGGATTGTATCCCGGTCTTTCATCAGGCTTACAGAGGTAAACGCCCTGGAGCTGATAGTTGGAGTAGTAGGAGCCCTTGAAGTCATCACAGTTCTCGTTTGCCTTGAGGCGCACCCTGTTTGCTGCAAGGCCTATGAAAGAGGATTTCTCCTTAAGGGCCTGATTCGCTGAATCGAATTTGTGAGGAAGGCCGTCAACGGTGAACTCTTTTGTTTCACCGAGGCCAGTGAGTTTAATGCCGAGATCCCTCTGAAGTTCCGGAAGATCATATCCTTCAAGGCTGGCTTTGACGGTAACCGTATCGCCGTTTGAAAGAACGCCTATATCCGATGTGTCGGGACTTATCTCAAAGCTGATATCTTCTTTTACTTTATCCCAAAGCTTCTGCTGATCTGAATAGTCTTTTGACTTCTTGTAATTCTTGCCCGTCTCAAGGATTTCGGTTATGTCATCGGGAATGCCATATTCCACCAGATCGGGGTCTATATAGCCGAGGCTGTCATAACCTGTTACGGCCTGGGAGATCTCCACCTGATCGATAAGACTGAATACGGGTCTGTTTCTGTACTCGTTTTCCTTGATGCTGCTTAGCCCGCCTATTACTATAAGGGCGAGCACGAAGAGGAGGATGAGTATTTTGGTAACTGCATCCAGGCCCTTTGAAAGAGCTGAGCCTACGCGGCGGCCTATGGGAGGAGCTTCGATGGTGTAGTCCTCGCCTCTTGCCTGTGCTTCTTTGGCTCTCATGGCCATGGCCGTCAGTTCTTTTCTTAAGTGGCGTCTGGCCCTCCAGGATGAGAAGAGATAGATTACCGATATGATGAGAGTGATGCCGGCGAGAATGACCACGAGAGTGGAACCGTTAAGGGCCTGTTTTACTCCTGCCAGATCCAGGTTCTCGCGGTATTCGGCGGCGTCACCGATACCTCCTATGACCGTTAGTACTATAAGAGCGATTGTTATGAAGGAGAATACTATCCAATGACTTTTGTATCCTGTGTTTTTATTCCCTTTCATGATATATTGACACCTTTCTGTTTTTGAAATGCTATGATATAATTGATTATAACACAAAACAGGCGACACAGCCATATGGCATGTTAAAAGATAAGGTTTTATGAATATAAATGAACTGAAAGACAAATTTACGGTATATGTATTTTCGGACAGCAGCCTTACAGAGGCCGAAAAAGCCATGCTCAAAAAAGCGATGGAGGACACGGCGCCTGTATATGGCTGTCATTTCCTTTTCAGCGAAAGCGGTTCCCGGGAGGAGTCCCTGTCTTCAGGGGATGAGATCATAGCCAGGGCCCATAAGAACCTGAAGGGCCAGTTAAGTGCCTCAGACATTCTCGGGAAGCTTCAGGATATTTTAAAGAAAAAACAACTGAAGGGCGCCATTTTTTTGTTTACCTCAAAGGATCTCTATCTCAAGAAGACCTGGTGCTTCGGAGCTGCCCGTGTCGGCGGAGGAGTATCCGTCCAGAGTATGGCAAGGTTCCGGGATCTTGAGGATGATGTGAAGCAGGCCGTAATAACCAGGACTCTTCGGCATGAACTGGGTCACGTCCATAAATGTGCAGCTGACCCTAAGCGCCCCAACACAGAATCAAAATACGGCATGCACTGCACCTGTCCCGGATGCACCATGAGGCAGTCGCCTACTTTGAAGGTTCTGATAGAGCACGCTCTGGAAGAGGATCCTGCGGATTGCCTTTGCAGGTTCTGCAAAGAAGACTTAAGAAAATTCAAGGAAGAGAACTACTGATATGAAGCAGAAAAACGAAAAAACCAACGTCATGCGTGTCCTTGACAGCATGAAGATAGAATATACAAGCCATTCCTATGAACCGGATCCCACGAAGACCGGAGAAGAGATCGCAGCCATTCTCGGAGAAGAGCCGGAATGCGTATTCAAGACTCTCGTGACAAGAGGAAAGACCGGAGCATATTACGTATTTGTCATCCCCGTGGCTGAGGAGCTCGATCTCAAGAAAGCTGCATCCGCTGCAGGGGAGAAGTCCATTGCCATGATAAAGCAGAAGGAACTGCTTCCCCTTACAGGATACGTCCACGGAGGATGTTCACCTGTCGGAATGAAAAAGGTATTTCCTACATTCATACATATGACAGCAGAGGGAAAGGAGCACATCTTTGTCAGTGCAGGTAAAGTGGGATATCAGATAGAACTGAGCCCGGAAGACCTGATGAAAGCCGTAAAGATCATTCCGGCCGACCTGATTATCCGAACCTGATGCGCGGAGAAAACTATGAAATACAGAAATGACAAAAGTGGAAATCCGGTCTCTGTACTGGGATACGGCTGCATGAGATTCACCCGTAAGGGAAGCGGCATAGATTACGATAAAGCTGAAAAAGAAGTGCTTAAAGCCGTGGAAGAAGGAGTAAACTATTTTGATACGGCATATATCTATCCCGGATCGGAAGAAATAGTAGGAAAGATATTTGAAAATAACGGGATAAGGGACAAGGTATATATTGCAACCAAGCTTCCTCAGTACCTCATGAGATCCATGAAGGCCATCGACAGGACTTTCAGTGAAGAGCTTTCAAGGCTCAGAACCGATTATGTGGATTACTATCTCATGCACATGTTTACGGATCTTGAAGAGTGGGAAAAACTGAAGGATCTGGGAATAGAGGACTGGATCAGCAGGCATAAGGCTGACGGCTCCATTAGAAACATCGGCTTCTCCTATCACGGAGATTCGGATATGTTCATTAAACTCCTGGACAGTTATGACTGGGACTTCGTGCAGATCCAGTATAACTATATGGATGAGACTTCCCAGGCGGGAAGAAGAGGGCTGGATGCAGCCTGTGAGAAGGGGATTCCCGTAATCATCATGGAGCCCTTGAGAGGTGGAAAGCTCGTAAATCTTCCTAAAGATGCCATGGCCCTTATAGATAAGTATAACAGGGAATCAGGTCACAGCCTTTCCTCTGCGGAACTGGGACTGAAATGGCTCTGGGACCAGCCGGGCGTCACCTGTGTCCTTTCAGGAATGAACTCCCTTGAAATGGTTGAGGAGAACGTGAGGATCGCATCCGAATCAGAACCGGGATGCCTGTGTGAAGAGGAGCAGGGACTCATATCTGAAATACGAAATATCCTTAAATCCAAGGAAAAGGTGGGCTGCACAGGCTGCCGCTACTGTATGCCTTGCCCCAGAGGGGTTGATATTCCCGGAAACTTCCACCACTATAACCTTATCCACACTCAGGGAAAATATTCGGGCCTGAGATCCTTTTTCCAGAATATGTGCTTAAGAGCTGAACCGGGATTCGCTTCTCAGTGTATAGCATGCGGAAAGTGTGAGGTGCACTGCCCTCAGCACATAAATATTATAGATGAACTTAAAAAGGCTGACAGGGAGCTTCGTCCTGCTTATCTCAGACCTGTCATGTACGCGGCCAGGAAGTTTGTGACCCACAGAAAATAAAAGAATTTTTATGATTACCGATGAATCTATAACCTTTTGTGATATAATTACAGATGTAAGATTTTGAAGCATCAGGAGTTAAAATGAAAGAAATAGAATGCCCTAACTGCGGCGCACATTTTGATGCAAGAGAGGCCAGCTGTCCCTACTGTGGATACATCAATCCCATGGGTGCCGAAGCCAAGTTCTTAAGAGACCTGGAAGGGACCCGCAAGGAACTGGATAACGTTGATGAAGAGGCTCAGGACGAATATAAGGCTGAAATCAAAAAAGGAGCAAAGTCTGCAGCAAAGACTGTGGTAATAATCGGAGTTATAATCGCTTTGATCGTAGGTTTCTTTATCTATATGGACAACCGCCTATGGGGAGATGATTACGATGACTATGCCGCTGAGCTTGCATGGGAGCACGACACCTTTGCGGAATACGACGAGCTTTTTGAAGCCAAAAAATATGATGAACTCATGCAGCGCATAGCTGATGACGGCGAAAACCACGATGTCTGGAACTGGGAGCACTACGATGAGTTTATGGATATAGCTGAAGATCTTTGGGGGAATGACTGATGAAATGTCAACACTGCGGAAATAACCTAAATATTGAAGACAGGTTCTGTCCCTACTGCGGGGAGCCCAATCCCTATGCTGTCAAACATCAGAAGGAGATGGACCGCTTCGAAAAAGACTACAGGGAGACCAAGAAGGACGTGCTGGAGCAGTCCTCGAGATTCAACCGCCATACGGTAAGGATAACGATCCTTGCGGTTCTGGTTGCCCTGATTGCTCTCACCGCTTTCATGATTGCCAAGGCTGATGATATCAGATGGTGGCAGGAGGAGAGAAAGGTCGCAAGCCAGGCAGACCTTCATTCTGCCAGAATAGATGAGCTCATGGAAGAGAGGAACTACGACGGTGTCTATGCATATATGAACAGGAACCGTCTGACCTACAGCAGCTCCTTAAGAAAATACGACGCTGTCTATGAAACATCCACTAACTATAAGATGTTCTATGATAATCTCCTTTCGCTTCAGGCCAAAAAGCACGATTCTGAAAAATACAGATACTATACTGAAGCTGAACTCATAGAACAAGCATCAACCAATATATTCAGAATATACGAAAGTATGGAAGTAAATGAGTATAATGAAGAGGCTTATACAGGGGAACGCATGGAATACATGGAGGCCTTAAGGGACCGCATGGAAGTCATGGTTTCAGGATATTTCGGAATCAGCCTTGATGAAGCTAAGGGCATGAGAACCATGAGCGAGTCTAGGATAAATGTTATGCTGGAGGACAGATATGAAGAAGAAAACTAAGAGAAACAATAAGACCGGCACTGCAGCCGGCATGCGTCTTGGAGACGGACTCTTCAGAACTATCCTCATAGCTCTGGCAATCATCCTGGTTATTATGCTCATTGCTCTTGGCTACAAGGTAAACAACAGCGTATACAGGTATACATCCACACCCAACGATCTTCTGAGGAGTATGAAGAACGGATACTATACGGAAGCTGTAATTGAGATGAA
>CAMPCK010000035.1 GCA_946645735.1 uncultured Clostridia bacterium | reverse complement strand
TTTTCTTCAGTTGCCGGAGTCATTTCGGTTTTCATAACAATTTGCCTCCTTAAAATTTTTGCTATTACATATAATACGAATTTCGCACATTGTATCTGAAAAAATCATGTGAGAAATATATCATAATCATACATAATGAATTTTACTATTTCTTGTATACAAAGTCAACAAAATGGACTTATGTTTCATCAAAAAAACACGATGCCTTATAGGGTTTCGGGCATTTTAAAGGCGCCCCGGAGGGCGCCGTATTTTCAGCGTTTTTTGAGGATTCTTGTGAGAAGCTGATCGTACACAGGTTCTCCTCCCAGGGCCTCCGCCGTGATGAAGCTCACAAGGGCCACAAGGGACAGGGGAAGCAGGCTCGAAAGGGTGCCTGTCATTTCAGAAATAAGGATGATTCCGGTAAGGGGAGCACGGACAATTGACGAGAAGAGTCCTGCCATACCGAGGATCACATAGAAGGCTTCGTTTCCCACAGGAAGTCCGAAGAGGGGACTCAGTGCCGTGGTAAAAAGTCCTCCCGTGATGGCTCCCAGAACCAGAAGAGGGAGAAAGATTCCGCCGGGGGCTCCCGTTCCGAAACTGTATACGGAGAAAAGGAACCTGACGAGAAGTATGAGGGCAAGGGACTCTGCGGAATAGAGACCGAAACCCGTATCCTCCACAAGGGGGTGGCCTGAACCCAGGCATTCGGGAACCGTATAGGCCACAAGACCGATTACAAATATGGCGATAACAGCCTTCAGCCAGCGGGGTCTTATCTTATCCTGAAGGTTCTGGGACAGGGCGATGGCTTTGTTATAGAGCACGCCGATCAGACCGAGAACGAGGCCTAAAATCAGTATCATCCAGTAATCCTTAAGGGTGGGTTTGCTGAAGGCAAAGACAGCAAATACCGGTTCAAGGCCGAAGACAAAGGAAGCCACATATTCTGAGGTGACAGAGGCTGCCATGGTGCTCAGGAGAACCTTGGGATCGAAGTCCTTTCGCAGTTCTTCGAGAACGAAAACAACTCCTGCAAGGGGTGCTCCGAAGGCTGCGGCAAGGCCGGCTCCCGCGCCGGCTGAAATGAGAAGTCGCTCTTCTGATTTAAGTCTTCCCGACAGTCTTGAGAATCCCTTTCCCACCATGGCTCCCAGCTGGATGCTGGGGCCTTCTCTTCCAAGGGCAAGGCCCGAACCTATGGCCAGGATACCCCCGAAGAATTTAAGGAGGAGGACTCGGAGCCAATTGGTCTTGATCCTTCCCATGAGTTCACCCTTTACCTGGGGAATTCCGGAGCCTGAGATATAGGGCTCTTTGAATACAAAAATGGATATGATCACTGCAGCTACGGCAAGGATTCCGAACCAGACAAGAGGGTGCTCAGCTGACATGCCGCCGTCAGACGCTTCGACACGGCCCAGGAGAAGGTTTCTCAAAAGGTCCATCTGGCTCAGGGTATACCTGAAAGCCGAGATGACAACGCCTACCAGGAGGCCTACAGCTATGCCTTCCAGAATTATTCTGTATTTTAAACTGCCGAGAGCCCTGATGGCCCCCGGCATATTGTTTGTGTTTATTTCTTTAAGCTTTCTGGATTTGTAACTCATCTGTTATCTTACATAAACCTTGGGAAGTCTCTGACCGAAGGCGCATGTGATCTCATAGTTGATGGTGCCTGTGGCTTCTGCGATATAATCTGCGGAAACGGTGTTAACTCCGTCGGAACCCATAACGATTACTTCGTCTCCTACCTTGACATCGGGAACATCAGTTACGTCTACCATGCACTGGTCCATGCAGATGTTTCCCGCGATGGGGCATACAACTCCGTTTACGATTACTTTGCCCTTGGGAGAATAAGGACGGGGATAACCGTCAGCATATCCGAGAGCAAGGGTTGCGATCTTTGAAGGACGTTCGGAGATAAACTTGCGGCCGTAGCCTACGGAGAAGCCTACGCCGACTTCCTTTAAGTGAACGATGTTGGCCTTTACGGACATAACGGGCTTCAGGTCAAGCTGATTTCTGTCAACTTCGTTTGAAGGATAGAGTCCGTAGAGAATGATGCCTGCACGGCATGCATCGAAGTGAACTGAAGGGATCTCCATGATGGAAGCGGAGTTTGCAAGAGTTCTCATGGGAATGCGTACTCCGGCTGCTGTGATGGCATCACAGAGTTTGTTGAACTTGGCTTCCTGACCGTGTGAATAAGTCTTGTCATAGGCGTCAGCTGTTGACATATGTGAAAAGATTCCTACGATCTTTGTGTTGGGAAGCTCATTGATCTTCTTGATATCTGCGATAGCTGTGGGGATATCGTCAGCCTGATAGCCGATTCTGCCCATTCCGGTGTCACAAACCAGGATAACCTTGCATACCTTTCCCTGACGGTGAGCCTCTTCATCAAAGGCCTTTACGTTTTCAGAATCGCATACTGCAGGGATGATGTCATACTTGACTACGGTCTCTGCATACATGGAGGGAACGAGGCCCAGCATGATGATATCTTCCTTGAAGCCTGCTTCTCTTAATACGATGGCTTCATGAAGAGTGGCGATGGCGAAGATTCTGCAGCCCTTCTTCTGAAGGACCTGAGCATACTTGACTGCGCCGTGGCCGTAAGCATCAGCCTTTATTACGCCAATCAGGTCAGCCTTGCCGATCTTTTCCTTGATGCGGTCGATGTTGTATTCAAGATTGGTGAGGTTTATCTCTGCCCATACGGGTCTTAAAGCTTCTTTGAACATTGATCCTGTCTCCTTTTGTAATTCTAAGAAATCCACCAACTATTATATTCTCATGAGGCAACAAATTCAAGGTTTTAAATGAAAAATAAAGACCGGTTTTTGAAGCCGGTCTTTATTTTTCATTTGATGGGAATAACCGCCGTGAAGGTTACTCTTCCTCCTGAGCAGTTTATGTTTATGCTTCCTCCGTGGGCCTTGGTAATGGCCTTGGCAATGGCAAGTCCCAGGCCGTAGTGGCTGTCATCTCCGGTCCTTGCTTCGTCCATTCTGTAGAAGCGTTCGAAAATGAGTGCCTGCTTGTCTTCAGGGATCTCGGGACCTGAGTTTGTGACCTTGAGATAGGCGTGCTTCTTATCGGAAGTCAGGCTGAGCAAAATATCCTTTCCTCCTTCAGAATGGTCGATGGCGTTGTCAACGAGAATAGCCGTAAGCTGTTTAAGCTGGGTGGGATTTCCCGTGGTTGTTATGCCGTCCGTCACCTGAGTCTCCAGCATGAGGCCCTTTTCAAAGGCAATGGACTCGAAGGGAAGGGCTTCGCCGATAACCAGATTGGAAAGGTCAATGCTTTCCTCCTGAAGGACACCGGACTCTGCGTGGGAGAGATCCAGAAGATCCTTCACCAGCATACTCATGCGCTGGTTTTCATATTCGATGTTGTCGAGCCAGGGATTGCTTCCCAGCTCCTTCTCCAGAAGCTCGCAGTTGGCGCTCATGACAGCAAGAGGAGTCTTGAGTTCATGGCCTGCGTCTGATACGAACTGCTTCTGTCTTCTGTCGTTTTCTTCAAGAGGTTCGATGATCTTTCTTGAAAGAAAGAGTGAGAGGATAAATACCACGATAACGGATATTCCGAAGGCGGCCATGGTGTACTTCATAAGAGTCGAAATATTGTCGCTTACAACGGAAGTATCCATGAAGGCCACAAGGCTGTATCCGTCCTTGTCCGTCACGAGATATATCATGCCGGAACTCTTTCCCGAAGTCTTGCCGCTTTCCAGGATATCAAGGGCCGTTTCTGTGAGGCTGTCCTCTGTAAAAAGATCGCCGTTTCCGGGATCGCTTGCCAGAACCTCTCCTGTATCGGAGATGGCGGCATAATAGAAGGTCGAAACCTCAAAGGCGTGAGCTCTGTTGTGCCTGTCCTGCCCGGGGCCTCCGTCATGCTCGTCCGATGGCGGCATGATGAAGCCCTCCATGCCTGAGCCCTGGGGCTCCATGGGGTTTCCCGAGGGTTCCGGGGGTGTTTCTGCGTTCCTTATGGTGAATCTGTCGCTGAACTGTGAGAGCAGTTCCTTGTTTTCCTGCTGGATCTGATGGAAGCTGGATCCGTAAATCACGGCCAGGGCAATTATCAGAAACAGGAGAAGGGCTGCCATAATGGCAGCGATTATTCTGATACGCGATTTTTTAAACATCATCGCACCTCAGTTCATATCCTATGCCACGGACGGCTTTGATGGCGGTCTTAGCCTGTATGAAGGCGAGTTTTTTGCGGGTAAAGGACATGTAGACCTCCACATTGTTGTACTCGGCCTCGTTGTCATATCCCCAGATCTTGAGAGCAAGCTGCTCGCGGGTAAGGATGTTTCCCTGATTGGAAATGAGATATTCCATGATCCGGTATTCCTTGTCGCTTAAGCGGATGCTCTTACCGTTATCATTATTTGAAAGAGTTGCTGAATTGGTATTGAGAGAGATGTCTCCGAAGCTCAAGATACCGTCCTGTGAATCGTAGTTCCTCCTTAAGAGGGCTCTGATCCTGGCCAGGAGCTCCTTGGACATGAAGGGCTTGGTGAGATAGTCGTCGGCACCGGAGTCCAGTCCCATGACCTTGTCATCCACTTCTCCCTTGGCGGTGAGCATGAGGATAGGGGTTTTGATACCCTTTGAGCGGGCATTTTTTGCAACCTGAAAGCCGTTCATCCCGGGCATCATGACGTCCAGAACGATTACGTCATAGACTCCGCTTTCAATGGCGTCCAGGGCCGAAAGGCCGTCCTCGAAATGATCCACATCGTAATTCTCTTCTTTGAGAAGGGCTTTAAGGGCCTGAGCCATGCGCTTCTCGTCTTCAGCAAGTAAAATCTTCATTTTTCGTCACCTCTTGCCAAGAATTATATCATAAAACATTGAAACTAGGTTGAAAAATGAATAAAAAATGGACTAAGTGCATAATGTAGTGATATAATTATTTCAATTTAAGACAGCGGACGGGAGGACAGAATGTATAAGGAAATATCAAGGCTTGTCATGTTCCGTAATTTCGGAGAGAACAGCATTTTGAATAACGTATGTGAAATAGTGAGGGAAGCAGAGGCTCTCCAGAATACCACGGGAAGCTATAAGGGGACAAAGCTGGAGGCTCTGGTCCTCAGGGCTTATGGTGAAGTGAGGAGACTTCTTGAGGTTGGAACTGACTATGGATTTGATAAAAACCTGTGGAGGGACTATCTGACCTTTCTTCTCATCACAAACGAGAATCCCTTTACTCTCACCTGTGAAAAGATCGGAGCAAGCGACGGGTCTGTAAACGGCTTTGCCAAGTCGGACTTCGGAATTTTTCTTAAGCTTATGAACTACGACTTCGGCCCCGTGGAAGAGTATCTTGAGATCGATTGCTTCTCGGTTATCACCAACTATCATTCCATACCCAAGAAAAAGCAGATGTATAACAGAAACGTCAGCGAGAGGGTAAGAAACCTGAGCGACAGGCTGGGGGCACTGTACGTTGAAGATGCTGAGGGAGCTTTTGAGATCCTGACAGATTTCTACAAGCAGTACGGAGTAGGCATGTTCGGCCTGAACAGAGCCTTCCGCATAAGCCATGAAGAGGGAAAGGACCTGGAATTCATACCCATCAACAACACTGACAGCGTGAAGCTTGACGATCTCGTAGGCTATGAGATCCAGAAGAAGCGTTTAAGAGATAACACTGAAGCCTTCGTAAGGGGAGGAAGAGCCAATAACTGTCTCCTCTTCGGAGATGCGGGAACCGGCAAATCCACATCCATCAAAGCTCTCATAAACGAGTATTATGACGAGGGCTTAAGGATGATCGAGATATACAAGCACCAGTTTGAGGATCTGTCGAAGGTTATTTCTGAAATAAAAAACAGGAATTACCGTTTCATCATATACATGGACGACCTGTCCTTCGAGGATTTCGAGATCGAATACAAGTATCTCAAGGCAGTCATAGAGGGAGGCCTTGAATCGAGACCGGACAACGTGCTCATCTATGCCACATCCAACCGCCGCCACCTCATCAAGGAGACCTGGAAAGATACCAGCGACATGGAGCTCGAAAAGCACCACTCAGACACGGTGGAGGAGAAGCTTTCTCTGGTGACCCGCTTCGGAGTTACCATCAACTTCTCGACTCCCGCTCAGAAGGAATATTTCCACATAGTAAAGGAACTGGCAGCCAGGTATCCTGAGATAAATTTAAGTGAAGAGGAACTCCTGGACCAGGCAAACAAGTGGGAGATGACCCACGGAGGAATGTCCGGAAGAACTGCCCAGCAGTTCATAGACTATCTTTCAGGCTTAAGCGCCATTTAAAGAATAACAAAAGGCCCTGCATTTGCAGGACCTTATATTTTTTTGCAAAATATCGGCTTCCGGTGGATCTCTTTATCTTACGGCTTCACCGATTCCTTCGCTGAAGGTGGGGTGAGGGAAGATCACTTTTGAGATGTCCTTAAGGGTAAGGCCGTTTACGATGGCCTGGGAGAACTGGCTTATCATGTCAGTTGCTCTTGCGCACATCATCTGGGCGCCCAGAATGCGGCCCGTCTCCTTGTCTGCCACTACTTTTATGAAGCCTCTTTCCTGAAGAGAGAGGACGGTCTTTCCGTTGGCTGACATGGGATATTTCTTTGAGATCACTTCCAGTCCCTGTTCTTTTGCTTCATCCGCTGTGATTCCGCAGGATGCGATCTCGGGACTCGTATAGATGCAGGAAGGAACGGTATTCATTTCAACGGAAGCATCAGCTCCATTCATGAAAGCAACGGCGTTTCTTCCCTCAGCTGTTGCCACGTGGGCAAGCTGGATACCGCCTATGACGTCGCCTATGGCATAGATTCCGGGAACACTTGTCTCATATCGCTCATTTACGATTATCTTTCCGCGTTCCATTTCAAGGGATTTTACGCTTTCGGAACTGTCATCGGAGATGAGACCTTCTGTGTTGGCACGTCTTCCGATGGACATGAGGATCAGATCGCCTGAGACTCTCTTTTCTTCTTCCTTTTCCTTGAATACGCAGACAGCCTTGCCGTTCTCTTCTTCGATGGCGGTTACCATGGATCCCGTGTGGACATCGATTCCGCGGGATTTTTTGAATATCATGTTAAGGCTTCTTCCCAGTTCTTTATCCAGGTTTGCGATGATTCCGGGGAGAGCTTCCACTATGGTGACCTTGGTTCCCAGGGAGCTGAATACGGATGCGAATTCGCAGCCGATGACGCCTCCTCCTATAATGACCAGTTCATCCACGGGGTGATCCAGATCCAGAAGCTCGTCACTGGTAACCACAAGAGATGAGTCTGCTCCGGGAATGGGAGGGCGTGAAGGGACTGATCCTGTGGCGATCAGGATGTTGTCGGCTTCAATATCTGCGGAGCCGCCCTCATTGAGAGATACGCGGACAATGCCTTTGTCCATAATGGTTCCGAGGCCCCTCATGACAGATATCTTGCCGGATTTCATAAGGGATTCAACTCCTGAAACCAGCTGAGTTACTACTTCGTTTTTTCTGGCATGGAGTCTTGCCATATCCACAGAGGTTTCCTCAAATCCCGTAAGGCCAATGGTTTCACCGTGGCTCTTAAGATCCTGAAGAAGCTCTGCCGTGTGAAGAAGGGTCTTGGTGGGGATGCATCCGCGGTTAAGGCAGGTGCCGCCCAGTTCACGGTTCTCCACAAGGGCAACCTTCATTCCGTATACCTTGGAGGCTTCCAGGGCCGCTTCGTATCCGCCGGGGCCTCCTCCTATAACTATAAGATCATATTTTTCCATTATTTTCTCCTGTCGGATCAAAAAGATCCTGAAGATGATATTTCCCGGGAGGAAGGCCTCCCGGGATAGTTGTCATTGTTCAGCTTCAGTCTTCCCAGGTATATCTCACTATGGGGTTTCTTGCAGCTCCAAGTTCATCGGGTCTGCCGATGACTGCCTTGTGAGGTGCAGCGTGGAGATAATCGGGATCCTGTTCGGCTGTATCATAGAGTTCGAGAAGAGCGTCTATAGCCTCGTCCATGACTTCCTTGGGCTCTGTCTCACAGGGCTCTACCATGAGAGCTTCGTGAACGATGAGAGGGAAGT
>CAMPCK010000034.1 GCA_946645735.1 uncultured Clostridia bacterium | reverse complement strand
AACCTGCGCATGACGGAATCAGAATCCGTTGCCTTACCGCTTGGCGATACCCCAATAAAGAAAATGGGGTGGGTAGTGGGATTCGAACCCACGCATATCGGAGCCACAACCCGATGGCTTAACCGCTTGCCGATACCCACCATATTTCTCCCGCAGATGCGGGTCATCTATAAAGAACGACTATGTCGGTCTTATTTAAATTGGCGACCAAGATCGGGCTCGAACCGACGACCTCCAGCGTGACAGGCTGGCATTCTAACCAACTGAACTACTTGGCCAAATTGGTGGGAGTTACAGGGCTCGAACCTGTGACCCCCTGCTTGTAAGGCAGATGCTCTCCCAGCTGAGCTAAACTCCCAATTTGCTGATTCGTTTGAACCTTTATGCTAAAAGCCATCGACGAATGAGCAATAAATGAATGGTAGCGGCGACTGGATTCGAACCAGTGACACCCCGGGTATGAACCGAGTGCTCTAGCCAACTGAGCCACGCCGCCATATCTGTGCTGTCCTTGAGGACTGCACAAAATATGTTATCAAAAACCTTCCCGATTGTCAATAAGAAATTCGAACAATTTTGAAGATTTTTTATAAAGCACTTTTATGGATTACTCACTTACCCTTAACGGCAGTGCTGAGTTTTCCAACCAGATACGAGGATCTGGTCATGCCGATATTGTTGATGAAGATAACGTCATCAACGCCCTTCTCTTTTGCCTCTTCCACAAGGTTCTTGGAAGTATATCTGTAGTCATATACATATACCTTGCTGTAGTGGTCTGCGAGATAAGGAACGATGGAATTGCCGAAGGACTCCTTGATCACCATGCAGGTGGAATCGTCTATTGCATCATTGTTAACGATAGTAACAAGAGCCTTGTCTCCGCCTATGAAGCAGTCATACTTTGCGTAATCAGGTGCTTCAGAGAAATCGGAAATGACATCCTTCTTCACGCTGTTTCCGTTTGAATCCTTGGCGCTGATATAGACATCGTTCAAAGGCATATATACGTCGAAGCTGTCCGGGTTCTTCTTAAGGATGCTCTCCTTGGTGTCATAATAGAGGCTTCCTACGAAATCCCCGTAATTGACCTTCTGTCTTCTTTCAAGGCTGATGGGAAGAATTCCCTTGGTATTGCACCAGGTCTCATAGCCGTAATAGGCTCCGAGACTTGTCCAGTGATGGTCAGTCCTGTAGTAAATATACTCATTCCTGTGCTTCATCATGTTGTCATAGATATTTACCGGTGTTACCTTATCGTTTAACTTCTCATAGAGATTGTTCAGGGACTTCATCTGGTCCGAGCTCTGGATCTTGGAGAAGTACTTGTCAGGAAGAGTTACACCTGATGCGAGAGGCACGATGAGATCATACACCTTGGATTTGCCATCAAGCTGATCTGCTGTATAGTTCACGGCATCAGCATAGTTCTCTGCCACTCCGTCAACATAGGTATATAACTCATAGGCGCTGTCTCCTACAAGTCCTACGTATCCTGAATATGTGAGCTTGCTGTCCGTATCTATTACGGGATAATTGTTTTCAGAGATCACTGATCCGTCGCTGGCTTCAGTAACCTCTTCGGAAGCGTTTTCTTCGCCTTCTTCCCCTTCTTCGCCATCGTCTGAAACGATCTTGGAAGGATCTGCTGCCTCCTCTTCAAATATCCTCATGATGACTTCCTCACAGGCTTCTTCATCGGGAGATACTGTGAAAACAAGGTTTCTTCCTTCTCTTATGACAAGAGAATGCTCTTTAACCTTGTCCGCCTCTTCAGGTATATATTTTGAGAAAGAGTCTTCAAGCTCCTTCAGGTATTCATTTACTGCCTTCTCTCCGTCCTTGGCAGCCTTTTCATCCGTGAATACGAATACGCCGAAGCTGTCAGCGTGGCTTCCTTCTCCCATGAACATATATCCGCTTTCATAACCCTCCATGGGAATGAAAGTGGTAATATTGTCATTTCCTACCTGCTGAAGATTGCTTTCAAAATCGATTTCACTGATAAGCCCATTGGCCATTTTGGCTGCGTCGATCTTTACGTCGGCATATTTGCTCCCCCCGCATGCCGTAAACGCAAAAAACACGGTGATAATGAGCACCGCAGCTAGTAAAGTTTTTAATGGTTTTTTTGTTTTTTTGAATGATATCATTCCTAAATCCCCCTCTATATTTTGTTCTGTTATGTTATTATATCAAATATAAAACACAAAATAAAGACGGTAAATCCAAAAAAGTAGACAAATAATAATAAAAATGTTAATATAATTTAGTTATATATAAGAAAGGAATCAGAGTTTATGGTTTCACCGGGCAGAGTCTGCTTCACCATCTTCGGGATAGACATCATGTGGTATGGAGTCCTGATCGGAATAGGCTTCATATTAGCCACCATAATTTCATATAAGAGAGCTCCAAGGCTGGGCATCAAACCGGATCATTTCATCGACGTGATCATATGGCTCATTCCCTCCTCCATTGTCGGAGCGCGTGCATACTACGTCATCTTCAACTGGTCCATGTATGCCGGGGATATCGCTTCCATACTGAACACAAGAAACGGCGGCCTCGCCATTCACGGAGGCATCCTTCTGGGCATCATCACCGTCTACATCGTCACAAGAGTCGATAAGGAAGATTTCCTGAGCATGCTGGATCTCTGTGTTCCGGTGCTCGCTCTCGGGCAGGCCATAGGACGCTGGGGCAACTTCTTCAATGAGGAGGCCCACGGCACAGAGACAGATCTTCCCTGGGCACAGATAATAGACGGCACGGGATATCATCCCACCTTCCTCTATGAATCCATCTGGTGCTTCCTGCTGTTCCTCTTCCTCATATGGTTCTCAAATCATAAACGCACTTTCAGAGGTCAGCTGCTCTGTCTGTACTTCATGCTTTATTCCTTCGAGAGATTCTTTGTGGAATCCCTCAGAACTGACAGCCTCATGATAGGAAGTCTGAGACAGGCTCAGGTCATCAGCATAGTTCTGTTTACGGTCGGGCTTGTCCTTTACCTGATATTACGCAAAACAACACAAATCAAAAAGGAGAATTGATCAGACATGAAATTAGGAATCGTAGGTCTTCCGAATGTCGGAAAAAGTACACTTTTCAATGCAATAACAAAGGCAGGTGCAGAAGCTGCCAACTATCCCTTCTGTACCATAGAGCCCAACATCGGTATCGTTACAGTTCCCGATGAAAGGATCACAAAGCTTCACGAAGTATATAATTCCAAAAAGACCGTTTATGCCACCATCGAGTTCTGTGATATAGCAGGCCTCGTCAAGGGCGCTTCCAAGGGCGAAGGTCTTGGAAACAAATTCCTCGGCCATATCAGGGAAGTCGAAGCCATAGTTCACGTGGTGCGCTGCTTCAACAACGACAATATCGTTCACGTTGACGGCAGGATCGATCCCCTTTCCGATATAGAAACCATTAACACCGAGCTTCTCTTAAGCGACCTTGAAATACTTGAAAGAAGAATCGCCAAGACCGAAAAGCAGGCAAAGTTCGACAAGGAAGCCCGCGGCGAACTTGATATCCTTAAGAGAGTATACAACTGGCTCGCAGAGGGAAACAATGCAAGAGCCATGGATCTCGAGGAAGAAGAGGCAGATTTCGTAAAGACCATCGGCCTCCTCTCCAACAAGCCCATTATCTACGTCGCCAACGTCGACGAAGACGGCGTGGCAGATCCTGACAGCAATGAATATGTTCAGGCCGTCCGCAGCTTTGCCGAAGCTGAAGGCGCTCAGTGCGTAGTTATCTGCTGCGAGATAGAAGCTGAAATGGCAGATCTCGATGATGAAGAGAAAGCCATGTTCCTGGAAGACCTGGGAATCGAAGAATCCGGTCTCGACAAGCTTGTAAAAGCATCTTATGCCCTGCTTGATCTCATCTCATTCCTTACAGCCGGAGAAGATGAATGCAGAGCCTGGACCATCAAACGCGGAACCAAGGCTCCTCAGGCAGCAGGAAAGATCCATACAGACTTTGAAAGAGGCTTCATAAGAGCAGAAACCATCGCCTACGACAAATTCAAGGAAGCAGGCTTCTCCATGGCCCAGGCCAAAGAGAAAGGATATCTCCGTTCTGAAGGAAAAGAATATGTCATGAAAGACGGAGACATCGTAAACTTCCTCTTTAACGTATAATTCACATCCATTAAGGATGTCCGGCATCAGCAGCCGGGCATCCTTTTTTTATTTCTTCTGTAATGTACTGCAGAAAGTCCCGTCCCTGCAGCCGCTGTAATCAAGGTAAGTATCCAGGTCATCATCTCCGTGGTGTCAGAGGTCTTGGGAACCTTAGTCTTTACTGCAGGTTTTTTGGGATCATTCCCCTTTTTCTCCTGAGTTCTAGTGACAGGTTCTTCAGGTACAGGCTCCTCTTTTTCCCAGATGATGGTCTGGTCAGTGTCATTTATATCCTCGTGGATAGCCAGAAGATGTCCTTTGGAATCATACAGCCTTTCAAAGACAACTGTAGTCTTACCCTTCATCTCAAGAGAATCAAATCTGAACTCTGCCCTGACCTTTCCGGAGGATTTTTTGGCCGTGAATACCAGGTCCGCCGAGATATCTTTTCCATCCTTACCCTTAAGAGGCATGGCTGTTTCCTTGTCCATAAGAATGCCTCTTATCCTGTAGGTTTCTCCCCTGATAAGACCGCTGTATTTTATGGTATCCGTGAGAACCGTATCAGCACTTACAGGGACTTCAGTCTTCCTTCCTCCCACAGCTGCGCTGGTCCTGATTTCAGGCATGTCATCCGTTACGGTTCCGAGATCCACAAGGCCCGTAAGAGACTTGTCATCCACCGTAAACATGAACTTCTGTAAGACGTGCCCCCTGTTTCCTTCGCAGGGCATTTCCTCGATTATGTATGTGTCATAAGGAAGGGAGCCGCAGTCACTCTTTACAGAAGCTTCACTTCCGAATTCACCCTTTCCGAACCAGACTCCCATTCTGATATCCCCGGCTCTTTCGAGAATCGTCTTTTCCGTTATATTCTTATTCTCAAGGAGATCATCAAAGGGATTGGCCTTCCTGCCGTTCTCCCCCTTCTCATTCTCATATATCTCATCCTCGGTCCTTCTGTCACGGGAGGAGATGACTCCGTTTCTGTCGCAAACCGCCACATGACATTCCCCCGTAGTAAGTGAAGTCACTTTAAAGGGAATATATGACATGCGCTTTGAAGATGAATCCTGGATCTTGATCCCGTAGAAATCCGAGCGGTAAACCAGATCATCAAAGGAAAGGATCTCTTCATGGCCTTCATCAAAGGCATAGAGCTTTCCGTCATCCCTTATCTCAAACCTGTGCTCTGATTTGTCAGTCCTCTGATAGGAGTCATTTGTTGCGCTCTCCCTGATGGTGTATGTTCCATAGGGAAGATCGTCTGATAAAGTCTCTGCAGTATAGGCCTTTTTATCCTCATTCCAGTAGGTGGTGATGGTGCCTACGTCTTCACCGGGACTTATGCGCTTCACGTCCCCCTTTTCAATGAGCCTCACCAGATCTTCTCTGCTGTCCCATTCCGGCAAAATATCCTTTTCAAAATTTCTTACGAGAACATCGTGATCCGAAACGTTTTTTATTGTAAATGATATTCCTTCAAGGCTTGCTCCTCCCTGACTCTCTGAGGAGCCCAGTTCCATATCCCGCTTCTGAAGCATAAGCCCTCCTCTCCAGATCTTTTCAGCTGCGCGGTACTCCGTAAGGTCCACCACTGTGCGGTTTTCGCGTATCTCAAACACTCTCTCCCAGCTTTCATTGATATAGTATCCTTCCGGAGCCCCGGTTTCTTTAATGGCATAGGTTCCGTAGGGAAGCGCATCCTCCGGAGTCTCTGCTCTTCCTTTTTCGTCCGTTTTTATTACCATGACCTCTTCACCCGGCTCAGACATACGTCCGCCGTAAACCACCGGGTTTTTGGATCTGTTTATGATGGTGAATTCAGCTCCCTTAAGGGAACCGTCACCCTGAGGCACGTCCTCGTCCAGTTCCAGGTCCGTCTTCTGTATCTTAACTCCCCCTTTGATGATTTCTTCCCTGTAGACTGTTTCCGTAACAGCCTTGGTGAATTGATTCCCGCTCAGGTCATCCGTAATCTTAAGGACAGCGTCCTTTTCCCCTTTAAGATAACCTTCAGGCGGCGTGATCTCTCTGATGAGATATGAACCCAAAGGAAATACTATTTCCCCGGACTTGTTTAAATAAAGAGAACTGCCTGCTGAACCCGGATCCTGCACCGGCGATGTTCCTGAAATATTGCCCCTTTCATCTGTTACGAAATACCAGGTCTTGAGGGCAGTTCCCGAAAAGTTTCCGTCAGGGTAATAACTGAAGCTGAATACAGCACCCTTATATGAAGCATCTCCTTCAGGCCCCTCTCTGTCAAATCCTTCGGTTCTCTTTTTGAGGATGGTTTCCGGTCTTGCTGTAACAGGAATGTCGCTTACTTCAAGCAAAGTATCCTCTTCACTCTGTATCTTTACGGTATATTCCTTATCATCCTTTGCATAACCCTTCGGAACTTTGGTCTCCTTTACCTTGTAACTCCCTTCAGGAAGTTCCAGGGGTCCGCCTGAACCGTCGCTTTTTGTAGTAAGGGTACCTGCTTCCTTACCGTCAGACCCGTAAACCGTGTATACTGCATCAGAAAGAGAATACTGGGAATTGTTTCCTGTGATATCAGGGATTCCGCTCAGCTTTTTAATGCTGAGGCGCCCCGGAGCTTCCATATATCCCACAATCATGTTCTGCACGCCTTCCATATATGAGATAAAGACTTTGAAACTTTCTGGCACGGCATCATCCCTTTCAGAGCCGTCTGCCCAGAGAGCATCTCCGAGCTTCTTAGCTTTTGTCCATATTTCTCCAAGATCCGAAGCCTTGGTTCCTCCATAGGTTGCAAGGTCCGATGGTCTCCCCGCATATGCATAGGACAGAGCAAGATGGGCTATTCCCCAGTCCTTTGAAAAATTACCCGTATAGTAGCTTTCCCTGATTCCCTTGACATTGTCATCATATCCCGGGTATGAGGGAGAATAATATATTATATTTCTCAGAGCGTTCCATTTTCCTCTGTCGTCTTCATCAGTAACCACCTTGTCAACTGTGACCCTGGTTGCCGTAGGTGTCGGCTTGTCCGGCTGCACGCAGTATGAGTATCTGTTTCCGAGACTGTCATCCAGATCCGTCTTTTTTGAATTTGAATAACCGCCGTCCCCTGATCCATAAGTTATCCTGCCTCCGTCAGTTACATTGTATTTGCTTCCGACTTTTCCGCTGAAGGCATAGGCTTCTTCAGCGCCATATGGCATCAGAGCCCAGACTGTGATCAGAACTGCCATTACAAAGGCCGGAAGTCTTCTGTTAATTCTTTTCAAATCCATATTTTTTTCCTTTCGTCATTCTATGCCAAATATCTTTTAATAATATCCCTCAGATGGATGCCAGTATTATGGCGTTAATATCCGTCTGGAATTTGTTGAGCATTGCCATGAGGGTCATGAGCCCCGCTGCCATTATCAGGTTCTTCATTTTCTTTCTCCTTTACTCTAAAATTCAGGTCCTTCTCTATTACGATGGTGTCATCACTTATACCCAGGGCCTTTTTGGGTCCGATGGCCCCGCTTATTTCAATCTTGATGCCGCCTTCCCCAAGGTCCGCACTTACGCCGGGTATGCGTGACAGTTCTTCCTCCATTTCCTTAAGTTTTACCGGCACCTCCTCTTCCTCATATTCTCTTTCATAGTATGAGGAAACAGTCCTTTCGCACCTTACCGCTTCAATAAAGAGTCTGGTATTGGCCGTAAACTGGGAAATAAAAAGCGTCAGGATCAATAATGATGCTGACGCCGCGATCAATTCCTGCATTCGTAACACTCCCTTGTCTGTGAGATGACACCGCACACCGCCTTATACATTCCATGGCTGTCGGTTATCATCATCCTGAATATCATAAGTCCGAGAAGAGCCAGACCTACTGTGACTATAAACTGTTTCATGGGATCCCCTCCTTTACTGGCCGTTCCCCGGCCTGTTCTGGATAGAGCCCTTAAAGGTCTCTTCTATCTGCATGGTGCCGTTTGATACTACGGATTCAGCGGCAGACAGAAGAGAATTGTCGCTGCCGAGAATAAACTGGCTGACGATGACGGTACCAAGAATAATAGTGCCGATTATGATTATTATATTTTTCATCAGATTCCTCCTCTCTCAGAATATATATTTCAGGCTTGAAAGCGTATCAAGAAACACTACGACTACACAGAAATTCACCATGGATGCAAGAACAGATGCCGTTGAGAAGGCGGTTA
>CAMPCK010000033.1 GCA_946645735.1 uncultured Clostridia bacterium | reverse complement strand
CCTTCGCCCGGCTCAACGGTTACGGTATAGACGTCTTCTCCTTCTGCATACGCCGTCTGCGTCCCGAGCATCGGCACTAACGTTACGGCCATCGCCACCGCCAGCAATATGGCAGCCAGTTTCTTTCCTATCTTTGTCATATGCCTCATCTCCTTCCATCAAAAAAGACACAGCAAAGCGCTGTGCCTGTATTTCCCACATTGCGAAAAAAAGGCCGTACTTATCCTGCTGTATTTCTCTCTGTCCTTTAATGGCAGTTACCAGTAACATAGCTGCGTCCCCTTATTCACTTTCTGATATGCATTTTTATACATTTAAATTATACTTTATCGCCGGGGATTATGCAATCATGTTTTGCAAAAAATCTTCTGCAGAGAAGACCTCTCTGAGCCTTCAGGCCTCTGCCTTCAGCATGGTGTGTACAGAAGCGATCTCCCAGGTGCCGCCCCGGCGCCTTATGTCCAGCCCGACGGCCCCAGACAGGTCATTCCGAAGCACTGTGATTCCTCGCTCCTCCAGGCGCTTGAGGACCTCTTCCGACGGATGGCCGTAGTTGTTCCGTCCGACCTGGATCACAGCAAGGCGCGGCTTCACAAGGTCAAGGAATTCACCTGAAGTGGACGTCTTAGATCCATGATGCCCGATATTCAGCACATCAGCTCTCAGTTTTCCCTCCTGCCCGAGACCTCTGTAATAATCAGCCATAGCGCGTTCCCCATCTTTCTCCAGATCTCCCACCACCAGTATCCTTACAGAACCATAATGTATCATAAAAACCGAGGACTCTTCATTTTCCTGTTTATCCTTATCCCTGATTTCAGGCGGCCACAGGGTTTCTATATATACATCTTTACTCATACGGTATGTTACGCCCTTAAGAGATCCTTTGATAAAGCTTCTGACCTTCATGTCCTGTTCCAGTTCTTCCAGACCTTTGATATGGTCCATATCTTCATGAGTAGCCAGGGCCAGGTCGCAGTCCCGGGCTCCGTTTTTGAGAAGATAAGGTTTAAGGGTCGTCTTTCCAAGGTCCCTGGTCCTGGAGCCTCCGCCGTCGATCAAGCAGTCAGCTGAACCGCATCTTATATGTGTACAGGCACCCTGACCTACATCCACAAAAACGATCTCATCCCGGCTCATGGGTTCATATGTGAGAATTCCTGCCATGAGGGATGCCAGAATAAGACAGATGAGTATCCTTCTGATTGAAGTAGTTTTATTCCTGAGCTTCAGTATCCCTGCATATTCAGAGCATATGAAGAACATTCCCATGAGGGCCATTATGACCAGGGGCTGCGGCGGGCTTATTACGTCAACTGCGCTCATGCCCTTCATACTGAGGAGGCTGTTTATTTTAACCATAAGTTCCGACACGGAGGAAGCCGGCATTATTATTACCTGCTCTATTCCTTCCCTTATTCCTCCCAGAAGGTCCGCGGCCGTATATATTACAAGGCCTGTAAAAGCCAGAGGTATGGCAATTTCTGCCAGGTAAAGAACCGGCACATTTATGAGAACTGCAAGTGGCGAAATATAGTTGAATACATATGCCTGATAGAAGATCATGGCCAGGTTTACGGATATCGTCTGTGAAAGGGATTTGGGAATCTTTTCCGGAAGATTTTTTGAGAGAATATTGATGGAAATAATTGCCAGAAAGGACATCTGAAAGCCTGTGCCGTAAATGACATAGGGATTCAGGGCGATCATAAGGACAGCAGCTGCACTCATGGCAGTCAGGCTATCATAGCGGAGCTCCTTTATTCGCGCTGTTTCCTTCATAAGGATCATCAGCTCCGCTCTTATGACAGAGGGCCTCCATAAGGACAATTCACCATAGGTGAACATGATAAAGATCAGGAGAATAAATTTTGCGCTTCCCCTGCGACCTCCCGTAAGTTTTTCGTATATAGAATATAAGATGCCGATATGAAGTCCTGATACGGCGAGAATATGAGCGGTTCCGTTTCTTCTGAAGTCATCATAGACTTCATCGGGAATCGCCCCTGTATCACCGAAAAGCATGCCCATGATCATGCCCCGGCTTTTTTCAGGAAGTATATTCTCGAACCCCAGGCGGATACGCTGTAGGAAGACCCTGTATTTAAGCCTGATACCCGGAGTGGTATCGATAACCTCCCAGTCTTTCAGGGTTCCTGTAAGGTATACACCCTCGCTTCTCAGGTATTTTCTGTAATCGAAGCAGTGAGGATTCCGGGCATTGTCGCCGGGCGCAAGTTCAGCCAGGTATGAAATACTGCATCCAAGAGCATTATATGCATCCTGCTCTCCGTAGTAGTTAAGTCTGATTTTAAAGCCTCTTTCATCATTTATTATCATGATGAAATGATCGCTTTTGAATCTGACGCTTAAGACCGTTCCCCTGTGGTCCGTCATGCCGGAATCTCCGGAAACTGCCCGCGGAACAGCAAGGTCAGGGAAAAAACTGAGGATAATAAAAACGGCTCCCGTGAGAACAGCCGCCATCAAAAATAACTTTCTTCTCATGCACCTTTCCTTCCCCATCCTTAAGTGCATAAGCTCCATGTGTGTTTATTATAATATATGCTAAAGTAATTTACAATCGTAATAATTTTGTGATATAATATGTCTACTTATATAATTAAGCAAGAAAGGTGGGATTATTTTGGGAAACACTACTGATAAAGGCAGTACTCCACGCCGTTCCCGTGTTGCAAAAAAGCAGCGCAAGGACAGTGAAACCCTTCAGTCAACAGCTGTAACAACTAAAGACCAGGCTGTTTCAACTGAAACGAGGACTGCAAAGAAACAAAAGAAAAAGAAAAAGAAGCACATTATTCTCAAGATATTTGCCGTACTGGTCTCTCTCGGACTGTTATGCTGTATCGTGGGCGGAGTTTACGTTGTCAAGGTCATCAAGGACGCTCCCCCTATTCAGACTGACGACATCTACAGCCTGCTGTCCCAGACTTCAACCATATATGACAGTGACGGCAAGGAAATCGAAGAGATCATGGGCGAAAAGAAGCGTACCATTGTGGAAATATCTGAAATTCCCGACTATGTGCAGAACGCTTTCATCGCCATTGAGGACAAGACCTTCAGAACTCACCACGGTTTCAATATCATAAGAATCTTCGGTGCTATCAAGGACAAGATCATTCACGGCGGACAGATAGGCGGTACATCCACTATCACCCAGCAGCTTGCCCGTAACCTTTATCTGGAAGACACCATGTCAAAGCACGACTATGAACGTAAGATAAAGGAAGCCTACTACGCATATATACTTGAAGAAAAGCTTTCAAAGGATCAGATCATGGAAGCCTATCTCAACACAGTATATTTCGGAGACGGCTACGGAATAGCAACCGCTGCCCATGACTATTTCAATAAAGAAGTCAAGGATCTTACACTGGCAGAAGGAGCAGCTCTGGCAACCATGCCCAACCTCCCCTCCTACTACGCTCTGATCCTGAAGCTTCCTTCAGATGATCTCGGTGAATTTGCTGATAAGGTTCTTTACACCAGCGGAGATTATACATACGTCTGGAACGACCGCTGCAAAGGACGTATGCAGACCTGCCTTGCATTCATGCTCGAACAGGGGCTCATAACCCAGGAGCAGTATGACGAAGCCATCAATACAGAAATCAAGGATATCGTCAATCCGGCTCCCGAATCTGAATCATCACATTCCAGCTATTTCTCAGACTTCGTTATCGAATCAGTTGCAAAAGATCTTTCAGAACAGTATGGTTTGAGCGAGCAGGATGCTTATCACAGAGTCTATAACGGCGGACTTAAGATCTACACGACCCTGGATTCCCAGGCTCAGTCAGTACTTGAAAAAGAATTCAAGAACAAGTCCAACTTCCCTTATCCTGCATATTACAGCACGGATTCCAACGGGAACATCATTTCAAGCACAACCGGCAAGGTTCTGCTTTACAGGTACAGTAACTTCGTAAAAGATAAAACCTATACCTTCAGAGACAGTGAGTACAAAAAGAATTCTGACGGATCTGTAACCCTCATCAAGGGTAAACGGCTCAGATTCTACGCCACCACTGCCAACGGAGCTGATGACATTTCCATCGAAATGCCGAGAATGTACCGTTTCAACAAGAGCGGCCACTTCTACTCCATTGAAGGTGCCTACGTAAACGTTCCTCAGGGCTATTACACCTATGATGAAGAAGGAAACGCCACCCTCAATCCTTACAAGACCTTTGATGAAAACGAGAACGTTGTAATCAGCGCCAAGTATTTTGAGGATTATCCCAACAGCTTCAAGTTCTCCGACGGAACTCTCAGCACCAAGGCTTTCAGCCTTAAGTCCACTACCATACAGCCTCAGGCTGCCATGACCATAGTTGACAACAAGACAGGTGCTGTAGTAGCCATGATCGGAGGAAGAGGCGCCAAGGGCAAAATGCTCTATAACAGAGCTGTCAACCCCCGTCAGCCCGGATCCTCACTCAAGCCTATAGCCGTTTACTCCGCTGCCCTTCAGAAGTCCTATGAACTTGAAGCAGCCGGAAAGAAATACGAATATAAAGAAACCGGCTATGACAAACAGGGAAAGAAACTCTGGGGTGACTATATCACTGCAGCTTCCATAGTTGTGGACGAACCCATGACCGTAAACGGCAAGCAGTGGCCTAAGAACTCCGGCGGCGGCTACTCAGGAACACGTACCTTCAGAACTGCCCTTCAGCAGTCCATAAACACCTGCGCCATCAAGATCCTTGCTCAGGTAGGAATCGATTATGCATTCCAGCATGCTCAGAAGTTCGGACTTACCACTCTGGTAAGCGAAGGTCCTTCAAACGATATGAACCTGGCTGCTCTGGGTATCGGCGGTATGACCAAGGGTGTATCCACTCTTGAGATGGCATCAGCTTATACCGTATTCGTCAATAACGGTGTACATAAGAGTTACTACTGCTATGACAGGGTTACCGACAGAAATGACAATACTATTCTGGAACCTCAGAAAGAAGAGACTGAAGTTCTCAATCCCGGCGTAGCCTGGATCATGAGAGATATCCTTCAGACAGTAGTTTCAGAAGGTATCGCCGGAAACGCAAGAATCTCCGGTGAGACTGTCGGAGGTAAGACCGGTACCACAGGTTCCCAGAGAGAAAACTGTGATATCTGGTTCGACGGATTCACTGCAAACTATACCGCTTCACTCTGGATCGGTAATGACGTCAACATAGGCCTCAGCGAGATGTCACCAAGAGCTGCCCGACTCTGGTCCACAATAATGAGCCAGATTGACAAGGCCAAGGGAGGCACCTACTCTTCCAGACCTTCCAATGTTGTTACCGCTTCTGCTAATAAACGAACCGAGTACTTCACCAAGGGTACGGACAAGAACATAGCTTCAGGAGCCAAGTACGTAAAGGTCAAGATATGTACCGATACCGGTCTCCTGGCTACACCTGATTGTCCTCATACAAAGACCAAGTCAGGCTACACCTTTACTTCAAAAGACGGTGACAGCGGCGATGACAGTGAAGATTTCGGAATCGACATTCCTTCAACCTACTGCTACATGCATAACTCTGATCCTTCCAAGTACAAAGTAGCCAAGAAGAATCAGGAGAAGTTAGAGAAGTACCAGAAGGAAGCCGAAGAAAAGGCTCAGAAGGAAGCTGAAGAAAAAGCCGCTCAGGAAGAAGCATCCAAGAAAGAAGCTGCATACCAGCAGTGGCTGAAAGACAGAGAATCTCATAAGAACTGGATCGTAGATAAAGCTGCATGGACGGAAACCATTCAACATGATGCTGTAACCCATCAGGAGGATGATACTTCCAAACCTATTCTTGATGAAAACGGACAGCCTACCGGCAAATATGAGCAAAAGACTGTTGTCGATAAAGAAGCCTATACTGAAACAATCACTCATCCTGAGGAAGGCCACTGGGAATACCAGGAAGGCTACAAAGACGGACAGTTCCACTATCCTTAAGAGATAAAGGATATTGCGGCTGACCGTAACACCAAAAATAAACCAAGACCCCGTTCAACGCGGGGTCTTTTGTTTTGCAATAAAAAAGCACCGATGCGAATCATACGCTTCGGTGCCCATATCTTCTTAATCAGTATTTTTTAAAGGCCCTCACTCTTTCGGGTACGTCTTCTGCCTTATATACGGCTGAGCCTGCGACGGCCATCTCAACGCCTGAATCTTTTACGCGCTGGATGTTGTCAAGACTTATTCCTCCGTCGATTTCTATGATGTAATCATATCCCATCTCACGCTTAAGAGCAGAGAGTTCCACTGCTTTATACAGCTGCTCTTCCATGAAGCTCTGTCCTCCGAATCCGGGTTCCACGCTCATTATGAGGATCATATCCACCTTTTCAAAATATCCTTCGAGAACGGATGTGGGAGTAGCGGGTTTAAGCGAAACGCCTGCCTTTATTCCAAAGGAATGGATAAGGTCTATAACCTCTCCCAGTTTATCTCCGCAGGCCTCCTGATGTACGGTTATAAAGGCTGTCTGGTCTGTTACGAAGTCCTTTATGTATTTCTCAGGATTCTCTATCATGAGATGTACATCATATGGCAGAGAGGTCTTTCCGTTAAGGCATTTCATAACGGGAGCTCCGAAGCTGATATTGGGAACGAAGTGTCCGTCCATTACATCGACATGGATATAATCAGCACCTCCCTCCTCTATTTTTTTGATATCATCAAGCAAAGCACTGAAGTCAGCTGAAAGTATGGATGGTGACAATAACATCAATATTTCCTCTTTTCTTTAATTTCTTCAATATTGCTCTTGTAGGAGCCGTATCTTATTCTGGATATCTCTCCGCGTCTTACCGCATCCTTTACGGCGCAGTCAGGCTCTTTGAGATGTCTGCAGTTATCGTAGTAGCATTTGCCTTTATAGGGTCTCATCTCGGGATAAAGGTCCTGGAGCTCGTCTTCTTCGGCCTCAAGGATGTCAAAGGATGTGAATCCCGGCGTATCATAGATGAGTCCGCCTCTCTCCGTCTCGAAGATCTCCACGTGCCTCGTGGTGTGCCTTCCCCTGGATGTCTTTTTTGAGATCTCGCCGGTCTCCATTTCAGCATGGGGAATGAGAGCGTTTATAATGCTGGACTTTCCTACTCCCGACGGTCCTGCAAAGGCACATACGGAGCCTGAGATCTTCTCATCCAGTTCATCAAGTCCCTTTCCCGTTTCAGCGCTGACCCTGATCACAGGATAAAGTCCTCTGTATATCTCCTCATAGCTCTTAAGGGTCTCTTCATCCAGAAGATCGCACTTGTTCATGACGATCACTGCATCCACAGAGTTCTTCTCAGCCATGATAAGGAATTTATCTATGAGGGCAAAATTGGGCTCTGGATCCTTTGCAGCAAAAGTAACGGCAAAGAGGTCAACATTTACGATTGGCGGCCTTATAAAGGCGTTTTTGCGCTCCTCAAGGGCTTCTATAACGCCTTCGTGGTCCATGCCGCGCTTTCTGGCCTCCGCAGAGAGCTCAACCTCCGTGAACTCCACTCTGTCGCCTACCTGAAGCTTTATTCCTTTTTTGCGGAAGGCGCCTCTTCCCTTGCATTCGAAGAGGCCCTTCTCGTTTTTTACATAATAGAATCCGCCGATTCCTTTAATTATCAGTCCCTTCATTTAGTTACCTGAATTTTCTGCATTTCCGCCTTCAGCAGTACCTGAATCACCGGAACCTGAACCGGAATCACCGGAGCCGGAACCTGAGTCGCCGGAACCGGATCCTGAATCTCCTGAGCCTGAACCGGAGTCAACGGAGCCTGAACCTGAATCACCGGAACCTGAGCCGGAATCTCCTGAACCGGAGCCTGAATCACCGGATGACGGATCTGTTCCCGGTGTTGTCTCCTGTTCCGTATCGGAATCGTTTCCGGAACCCTCGGGAGGAACTCCCTTGGAGATCTTATATCCTACCTTGGTTCCTACAGGAACTTCAGAACCTTCAGGAAGACTCTGCCAGAATACGGTGTTCTCGGGGATGTCGGAGCGTTCTTCATAACTCACTTCTCCGGGCTTGAGTCCGAGGCTCTTGAGGAGAGTTTTGGCTTCATCCGGTGTGCGTCCGATAAGCGGAGGAACTGTTACCTGTTCCACTCCCTGACCGTCGGATACTTCTATATCCACGGTGGTTCCCGCATCAGCCTTTGTGCCGGGATCTACGGACTGCTTGACAACGGTTCCTTCCTCTTCAGTCGAAGTTACTCTTATGACAGTTCCGAGATCAAAACCGAGCTCCTTAAGGTCTTTTTCAGCCTCTTCCTCGGTCTTTCCGAGCAGCTTCGGGATCAGGCCGTCCTTCTTTCCCTTGGATACGTTGACGACGATGGTCTTTCCTTCCTTGACCATGGTGCCGGCATCAGGGTTCTGTGCTGTAATATATCCCTCTTCCTGATCATTTGAGAAGACGTCATCTCCCCGCTCTATCTTAAGG
>CAMPCK010000032.1 GCA_946645735.1 uncultured Clostridia bacterium | reverse complement strand
GTCTCATCATAGGAGAGGAAGCCGGAGACGACATAATAAATGAAGTATTCAGACGATTTTGTCTGGGCAAATAATATTAGACAGGTGATAAAATGGAACATATCTACATGGGAGAATATGACATCATAGTAATAGGAGCAGGGCACGCCGGATGCGAAGCAGCCCTTGCTTCAGCGCGCATGGGATGCCGTACTCTCATGTTCAGCATGAACCTTGAAGCTGTTGCCATGATGCCCTGCAATCCATCCATAGGAGGAACCGGTAAAGGGCACCTGGTGAGAGAAATAGATGCCCTCGGCGGCGAGATGGGAAAAAATATCGACAAGAGCTTCATCCAGGTCAAGATGCTGAACACTGCCAAAGGACCTGCAGTACATTCCTTAAGAGCCCAGGCTGATAAGAACAGATATCATCTTGAAATGAAAAAGACCCTCGAAGCTGCCCCCAATCTTGATATGAGGCAGGGCGAGGTAACAGATATAATAACAGAAGACGGTAAGGTAACAGGAGTAATCACAAGAACACATACCTGGTACAAGGCAAAGGCAGTAATTCTTTGTACGGGAACCTTCCTAAGAGGTAAGATCTTCATAGGAGATGCTGCCTTCCTTTCAGGCCCCAACGGACTTGCTCCCTCTGTGGAACTTGCGGACAATCTTAAGGCAAAAGGAATGAAGATGAGACGCTTCAAGACGGGAACCCCCGCGAGATGCCTGGGTTCAAGCCTGGACTATTCCAAAATGACAGAGCAGAGAGGTGACGATGAGGTGGTTCCCTTCTCCTTTATGGATGATGAGATCGGTGATAACAAGGGACTTTGCTGGCTCAGCTATACCAACGAGGAAACTCATAAGGTCATAAGAGAAAATTTCCACAGATCTGCGCTTTTCGGAGGACAGATCGAAGGTATCGGACCCAGATACTGCCCCTCCATTGAGGATAAGGTAAACCGCTTCAAGGACAAGAACCGCCATCAGCTCTTCGTTGAGCCTGAAGGCATGGATACCGATGAAATGTATATCCAGGGCATGTCATCATCCCTTCCTGAAGATGTTCAGAGAGATTTCTACAGAACCATTCCGGGCCTCGAGAACTTAAGGATCGTAAGACCCGCATACGCTATTGAATATGACTGCATCGACCCTCAGGACCTCAAACTCAGCCTTGAGTACAGAGGGATTGACGGACTCTACTGCGCAGGACAGTTCAACGGCTCATCCGGCTATGAAGAAGCAGCATGTCAGGGACTCATGGCAGGAATCAACGCAGTTCTCAAAGTGAGGGGAGAAGAACCCTTCATCCTGGGACGTGATGAAGCATATATAGGAGTTCTCATAGATGACCTTGTGACCAAGGGAACCAATGAACCCTACAGGATCATGACATCCCGCGCTGAATACAGGCTTCTTCTCAGACAGGACAACGCTGATCAGAGGCTTACGGAGAAGGCCTACAGAATAGGACTTGCATCAGAAGAGAGATACACCAGATATCTCAATAAGAAGGAAGCAGTAGAGGCTGAAAAAAAGAGACTTGAGAGAAAGAGCTTAAGTCCCGGTGAATTAAATCCCTTCCTCGTTTCCCATGGAACAACGGAGGTTGAGGGAAGGACCAGCTTCATGGAACTTCTCAAGCGTCCCCAGATCAGCTATGATGATCTTAAGGAAATTGATGATGAGACAAGGCCGGATCTTTCCTATCATGAGAAGACTCAGCTTGAAGTTGAGATCAAGTACGAAGGATATATCAACAAGCAGATCCAGCAGATAGAAAGATATAAAAAGCTTGAAGACAAGAAGCTGAGTGAAGATCTTGACTATGAGGCGATCGAGGGGCTCAGGATAGAGGCAAGGCAGAAGCTTTCACAGGTAAAGCCCCTTAATATCGGCCAGGCATCCAGGATCTCCGGAGTGTCTCCCGCAGATATCAATGTCCTCATGGTATATCTTGAAAAAAAGAGAAGAGAGAAGAATTGATCATTAACCTTACACCTGATAAAAAAGAAATACTTGAGAAATATATGGAAGGGATCCTTGAGTGGAACGAGAAGGTGAACCTTACCAATATTACGGAGCCTGAAGAATTCAGGGTCAAACACATCATGGATTCCCTCATGTGCACAAACTTTCCTGAGTACATAAGGGCTGAGAGCATCATAGATGTGGGCACCGGCGGCGGTTTTCCCGGGATTCCTCTTGCAGTTTTTTCTCCGGAGAAAGACTTTACCCTTCTTGATTCCCTCAACAAGAGGCTTAAGATCATAGGAGCACTTTCAGAGGAACTGGGCATTTCAAATATCAGACTTCTTCACGGAAGGGCAGAGGATATGGGAAGAGCTAAAGATCACAGGGAAAAGTATGATCTCTGCGTATCCCGCGCCGTTTCAAATCTGGCGACCCTTTCAGAATATTGTCTTCCGTTTATAAAGACAGGAGGTTTTCTTCTGGCATATAAGGGACCCGGAGCATCCAAAGAAGTTGAGGAAGCTAAAGGAGCCATCAGGAAGCTCGGAGGAGAATTCCTTGAGATAAGAGACATTCAGCTGGAAGAGTACGGACTGGATCATAAAATAGTAGTCATCAGGAAAGACAGGCCCACGCCCAAGGCTTATCCCAGAAAGGCAGGAACCCCTCTGAAGGAGCCTCTTAAATAGCATATAAACATTGTTAAATAAATATCAATATACCAAAACAGAAGATGTTTCACGTGAAACATCTTTTGTGTTTTTATAGTGTTTTTTATTATTTTTATATGGTAATGGGACCCGTTTTATTGTATAATATCTGTAGTGTAAATAATGGAGGATAAAAGTGGGTAAATCTATAGCAATTTTCAATCAAAAGGGTGGTGTCGGCAAAACCACTACGAATATCAATCTTGCAGCCTGCCTTGCCATGAAGGGCAAGAAGGTGCTGATCCTGGATATCGATCCTCAGGGGAACACGACCAGCGGTATCGGTGTGGCCAAAAGGAATCTGAAGAACACCGTCTATAATATTCTTATAGACAAGAACTACGATCCCAGAAAAGCAATAATTCATACGTCCATGGAGAATCTCGACCTGATTCCTGCCAGCGTTGACCTGGCCGGAGCTGAAGTTGAGCTGGTACAGATAGAAGAGAGAGAAAAGACTCTTAAGATAGGACTGGACAAGGTAAGAGATGATTATGACTACATCTTCATCGACTGCCCTCCTTCCCTGGGCCTTCTTACCATAAATTCTCTTACGGCTGTGGATTCGGTACTGATTCCCATTCAGTGCGAGTTCTATGCGCTTGAGGGTGTCAGCCAGCTGGTCAGCACTATTGATCTTGTCAAGAAGAGCCTGAATCCCAAGCTGGAGATCCAGGGCGTTGTATTAAGCATGTTCGACGGAAGAACAAATCTTTCTGTTGCTGTAGTACAGGAAGTAAAGAAGTATTTCGGAGACAAGGTTTATTCAACTGTAATCCCAAGAAACGTAAGACTTGCTGAAGCTCCGAGTTTCGGACTTCCCATTATCAAGTACGACCCTAAGTCTAGAGGCGCTGAGGCCTATACGGACTTCGCTGAAGAATTCTTAGAGCTGGAGGAAGAATAATGGCAGTAAGTAAAAAAGGCGGACTGGGAAGAGGTCTGGATGCCCTCTTTGCTGATGCTGTCCCCGTAAAGGAGACGGTCAGGGAGAAGAAGGAACCTTCAGGCGAGAAAAATGATGATGACGGCGCCGAAAGAGTCAGATACTTAAGCATTCACGACGTTAAGCCTAACAAATCGCAGCCCCGTAAGACTTTTAATGAAGAAAAGATTGCAGAACTGGCTGCGTCCATTGAAGAAAACGGCATAATCCAGCCCATCATAGTCAGGAAAAAGGGCAAGGGTTATGAGATCGTTGCCGGCGAACGCCGCTGGAGAGCTGCCATTAAGGCAGATCTCAAGGAGATACCCTGCATTGTAAGAGAACTCAGCGATGAGCAGAATATGCTCCTCGCCATAATTGAGAACATGCAGAGGGAAGACCTGAATCCCCTGGAAGAAGCTCAGGGCCTGGATCGCATGATCTCCACCTATGGTCTTACACAGGAACAGGTATCCAAATCCGTCGGAAAGAGCAGACCCTACATTGCGAATTCCTTAAGACTCTTAAGACTTCCTGATTATGTCAAGGAACTCATCGGATCAGGAGAATTAAGCGCAGGACACGGAAGAGCACTGGTCAGCGTAGAAGACGAGAACACCAGAAAGAAAGTTACAGAAAAGATCCTGAAAGATGGTCTTTCTGTAAGAGAAACAGAGAAGCTTGTTTCCGAAGCTGACAGGGAAGCTCCCAAGCGTGCGCACCGCAAAGCCAAGGATCCAAATCTTGCAAGAGTAGAGGCGGATCTGAAGGAAGCTCTCGGAACCCGGGTAAACATCAAATACTCCGGCAAGAAGGGCAAAATCGAAATAGAGTTTTTCTCAAGAGAGGAACTTGAGAGACTCATAGAGATGCTGGAGAGCTTCGGAGAATAGGAAAAGAAAGAGTAGAAAAGGAGTGTTTCACGTGAAACACTCCTTTTTATATGTTTTCCAAAAGAAAAAGCATCAAAGCCGTGATTGTGGTGAGGTCAGGTAAAGCAAGGAAAAACCCACTACATCTTGTAGATGAAAACATGGGAATTATGTGGTATAATTACCTTGAGTTTTTGTGGCCACATGGAGAACGGACATGGAAGAAATCAAACAGAAGATGTCAAATATTCCTGTACCCCAGATCATCATTGACAGGCAGGGAAAAGTCCTGTCAGCCAATGAGCATATCGGGGAAGTATTCCTTTACGAGGGAATCGCAGGGGCAGATGTATTCACTCTGACAGGCCTCAAGGCAGCAGAGCTCTTTGAGTGCGCAGATACAAACAAGCATCCCCTCATAGACAGGAATGACAGGACATTCAAGATAATTGCATATAAGGACAAGAACGATGAGAACAGGCTCAAGATCCTTTTCTCTGACGTAACCGTCCTTGAGGAACTGAAGGACAGATATAATGATGAAAAGCCCTGCATGGCAAAGATCCAGATCGACAACTATGACGAACTCATCGAAGCCCAGCGGGGAAGCAATATCCACGATCTGTCTTCTCAGATAGAGAAAATAATCAGAGACTGGTCAGCTCAGCTGAACGCTTCAGTCAGCCGGGTCAAGAATAACAGGTTCAACATCTGGTTCGCTCAGGGAAAGCTTGAAAGGGATAATTTCCTTAAGTTTGAGATCCTGGATGAAGTGAGAAAACTTGAGACCAATACTGATTTCCCTGCAAGCCTTTCCATCGGAATCGGCGTAGGCGGCAAAACCATGGATATAACCGAGAGTTATGCCGACGGAGCCCTGGACCTGGCCCTCGGAAGAGGCGGTGACCAGGCCGTAATAAAGAGGATCAACAAGATCGAATATTACGGGGGAAAACTTCAGACCGTAGAGAAGAGCAATAAGGGAAAGTCCAGAATAGTGGGACATGCCCTGACTCTTCTTATCAATCAGGCCCCGAGAATATTTATCATGGGACACAGATATTCTGACATGGACAGCTTCGGAGCGTCTCTCGGAATCGCCAGACTCTGCAAGGTAAACGGCAAGAACCCCAACATTGTAATAGAGAATCCCAATGAGTCCCTGAACGATCTCCTGAATCATGCAAAGGATGCAGGAGTATATAACTTTATCAACTGCGACAGGGCCGTGGAACTCTGCGATAAGGACAGCTTGATAATTATCTGCGATACACACAGACCCAATATGGTCCAGTGCCCGGAACTTCTGGGCATCTCAGAGAGGCTGGTCGTAATAGATCATCACAGAAAGATGGAGTCTTCCATAGAGAATCCACTTCTGAACTATATGGAGTCCTATGCATCGTCAGCGTCTGAACTTGTGACGGAAATACTCCAGTACATGCTTCCCAAGAAAGAAATGGGAAAGCTGGAAGCTGAGGCTCTTCTTGCAGGAATAACAGTTGACACGAATCACTTCTCCATAAGAACGGGAGTGCGTACCTTCGAAGCAGCCGCATGGCTGAGACGTCAGGGAGCGGATCCTACGGAAGTCAAGAGGTTCTTCCAGGAGGATCAGGATGAGATACAGCTCAAGGCCAGAGCCCTGACGGATGCAATATTCATGAAAAACGGTATTGCTTTGGCATCTCTTGAAGTGAAACGCTCTGACTCACAGCTTCTTTGCGCACAGCTTGCAGACATGCTCCTTACCATAAGGGGCGTCAAGGCATCCTTTGCCCTTGGAAGAGACATGGAAAGACGCACCGTCATAAGCGCAAGATCCCTTGGCGACGTGAACGTTCAGGTCATAATGGAGAAACTCGGCGGCGGAGGCCATCTTACAAACGCCGCGGCTCAGGTGGATATTTCCATTGAAGGAGCCATGAAGAAAATAATGGAAATAACGGAGGAAAATATAGAATGAAAGTAATTTTACTTGAAGACGTAAGAGGATCCGGCAAGGCCGGAGAAGTTGTAAACGTTTCAGACGGTTATGCCAGAAACATGCTGATCCCCAGAAAGCTTGCCGTAGAAGCAACTGCTCAGAACATGAAGCAGCTTGAAAAGAAAAAGGAAGCTGAGAAAAAGAAATTTGAGGAAGACAAGGCTGCAGCCCTTGAACTCAAGGCTAAGCTTGAGGGAGCAGTGATCACCCTTAAGACCAAGGCCGGTGAAAACGGCAAGGTCTTCGGCTCTGTTACATCCAAGGATATCGCAGATGCTCTCAAGGAACAAGGCTTTGATGTAGACAAGAAAAAGATTCAGCTTGACAGCCCCATTAAGACCCTGGGAGAGACCACAGTAAGTGTTAAACTTTTCACAGAGATTGCGGGTAAGGTAAAGGTAAACGTAGTATCCGACTGACCCGGGAGGTAGAAATATGGCAGAAAGGATCCCACCTCACAATGAAGAGGCCGAAAAATCAGTCCTCGGCGCAGTTATGCTGAACCGCGAGGTCCTTTTCGACGTGCTCGAAAACGTGAAGGCCGATGACTTTTATAACGCCAGCAATAAAGAGATTTATCAGGCGATCCTGGAATTATACAAAGAAAATAAACCCGTAGACGTACTGACCGTATCCGAAGAACTTAAGAAAAGAGGAGTTCTCCAGATGGCAGGGGGCAGGGCCTATGTGGCTCAGCTCACTCTTGACGTGCCTTCAACTGTGAACGCAGTGGAATATGCGAGGATAGTATCCGAAAAGGCAACCTTAAGAAAGATGATCCTTGCAGCAGAAGACATATCGGACAAGGGATACAGGGCCAATATGGATGCGCGGGAGATCCTGGATTATGCTGAGAAGAGCGTTTTCAGCATAGCTCAGAGGAACCAGAAGAATGATTACAGCGACGTACAGTCTGTACTTCTTACCAATATTGCAGATATCGATGAAGCTGCAAAGAATCAGGGAAAGGTTATCGGAACACCCACGGGATTCAGAGATCTGGATGAAAGATTAAACGGTCTTCAGAAGTCCAATCTGGTAATCATAGCTGCCCGTCCCGCCATGGGAAAGACAGCCTTTGCTCTCAACATCGCACAGCAGAGTGCCGTCAAGGAAGGATCGGTAGTCATGATCTTCAGCCTTGAGATGTCCAAGGAGCAGCTGGGACAAAGACTGCTTTCCTCCCAGGCAAGAGTAGAATCCTCCAAACTTCAGAGAGGAACACTGGACAAGAAGGATTGGGACAGGGTAAACCTTGCTCTTGATGAAATGCAGAAGGCAAAGATCTTCATAGATGATACACCGGGAATCTCTCTTATCGAGATCAGGAACAAGTGCAGAAGGCTCAAGGCCGAAAAGGGGCTGGACCTCATAGTTATCGACTATCTTCAGCTCATGAGTTCCCCTGAAAAGAGTGATAACCGTCAGGTTGAGATCTCTGCCATTTCCAGAAATCTCAAGCTCCTTGCAAGAGAGATGGACTGCCCGGTCATCGCCCTTTCACAGTTATCCCGTGCACCGGAACTGAGAACCGACCACAGACCGAACCTGGCAGACCTTCGTGAATCCGGAGCAATCGAGCAGGATGCCGACGTGGTTATGTTCCTTTACAGGGATGATTACTACAACAAGGAGAACTCAGAGAAGCCCGGCGTCTGCGAGATCAATATCGCAAAGAACCGTTCGGGCCCGACGGATACAGTGGAACTCACCTGGGTTTCCAGATACACCAAGTTCAGTGATATGGCATAAGGGAGAAAACTTATGAAATTTGACAAAGGTAAAACGAAGGATTATTACCTTCTTACCACCGATGTTGAAAACGTTTTTATAAATGAATATATGACTGAGGCCCCGGGAGACTACGTCAAAGCCTATCTCTACGGCCTCTTTTCATCAGAGCACGGCATGGAGATCAAGACATCTCTTATGGCTGAAGTTCTGAGAATGGATGAGGACCGCTTAAGAGAAGCCTGGGAATACTGGGAAAGGATGCACGT
>CAMPCK010000031.1 GCA_946645735.1 uncultured Clostridia bacterium | reverse complement strand
CGAGAGTCTTGCCATCTGCATCAACGACGTACCACTTACGTTCAACTTCTGCAGGCTTTGCGATGAATGACTTCATTGCGTTCTGATCCTTTC
Source organism: uncultured Clostridia bacterium (assembly GCA_946645735.1). Next base: position 8,519 of record CAMPCK010000031.1, on the reverse strand, counting down.
TACCTACTGGGTTCCTTATGAACTTTTTCGGTTCTGCCTACTGAGTTTCTCCCTTAGCAAGCGGGGTGAAACCTGGTCGGCATCCTAAAAATAACTTTTAGTTCAGAGCTCTCCGGACGGTGCCTAAACCCTGAAATCGCACAATCATGCTTTTATATTATATGTTCGTAAGAAGGCAAATGCAAGCATTATTTTTTGCATTCTGATGTTTTTTAGGACTTTTTTCTTCAATTATAATTATTAATATTATTTTAGTATATCGCAACCAGTTCTTGATATTAACGCGATAAAGTGTTAAGATGATAAAAAGAGCTTTAGATTTATTATTGTTGATTCAAGGCATTAGCTTACTACTTTATTACATTATATAAAGGAGGTTAAATATGAAGAAATTACTTATAATAGTACTTGCTCTCATTATGGTCCTCAGCTTCTCAGCCTGCGGCGGCGGAGGCGGCGGTACAGATGAAGGCGGTTCCGGTGATTCCGGTTTCATTACCCCTGCGGATGAGGCTATTGTAGCCACCGGTTCACAGTTCACAACTCTCGACCCCGCGCTGAACACTGAGACCGTAAATGAGTATATCACTTATCACATCTATTCAGGTCTTTTCAGATTTGATGAGAACGGTGAAGCTGTTCCTGAGCTTTGCGACACCTTCACTACCAGCGATGACGGTCTTACCTGGACCTTCACTCTGAAGGACGGTCTTGTATGGTCAGACGGCGACCCGCTCACAGCCAAAGACTTCGAATACAGCTATCTGAGAGTTCTGGCTTATGGACCGGATGCTGCATACAACGTATACGATATCGCATCCAACGTTGTAGGAGCAGATGAATACAATCAGAAAGCTCTTGAAGTAGGCGCTGATTTCGATATCACTACTGAAGACCACAGCGGAGTAGGAATCAAAGCCATCGATGACAAGACTCTTGAGATCAAACTCATCAACCCTATTCCATATTTCCCGAGAATGCTCACAAGTATGTGCTGGATCCCTGTTAAGGAAGGAACTCCCGTACACGATTCTCTCTGGTCAATGGAGCCCGGCTATGCATGCTCCGGACCTTATGTACTTACAGACTTCAACCAGAACGAGAAGTGCGTAATGACCAAGAACGAAAACTATTTCGATGCTGCTAACGTAACCATGCCGAGCATCACCTTCATGGTAATGCCCGATGCAGACTCTCAGGCTGCAGCATTCAAGTCCGGCGAAGTTGATCTTTGCCTCGACGTTTCCATGGACGGAACTTCCGACTATGAGGGAACCGACAGCCTTTGGGTAAGAGTTCCCACTTCAGCATACTTCCTGTCCATCAACTCCGGATCCACCGGTCCTGAGTGGGCACACGATGTAAACGTTCGTAAAGCTCTGGCCATGGCCATCAACAAAGACGACGTAGTAGACATCCTTGGAGGCGCTGAATATTATCCTATCCTTAACGGATACATTCCTTACGGATTCCCTGATTCCGATGGAAAAGACTTCAGAGAGAATGCCGACAACGACGGATTCGAACTCAAGTATGATCCTGACAAGGCAAAAGAACTCCTTGCAGGAGCAGGCTACGATGAGAGCAATCCTCTCAAGATCAAGTACAAATATTCCAATAATGGAATCCATGAGGACGTAGCTACAGCTATCATGTCCTGCTGGAAAGAGGTTGGAATCGAAGTTGAACCTATCGCTGTAGAGGCCGGTGTATTCTATGATCAGCTGGATGCAGGCGACTATGAGATCAGCCGTTACGGATATTCTGTAAATACCTCACCTATCAAGTTCCTCGAACTGTGGACAAGAGGTATGCAGGTCACCGCAGCTGTAGACGATCCGGGCTATGACGATATGGTAACAGAGGTTAAGTCACGTCTTACAGAAGAAGAATTCACCAAGGGCTGCCACGAACTTGAAGATTACCTGGTAGAAGAGAATGCATATCTGATCCCGATGTTCACCTATGCGGACCCGAGCCTTATCAACCCCGGTCTCGCCGGAGTAGAGTATTCAGGCAACGAGATCTATCTTGCTCACAGCAGCAAGGGCTGATCTTCATAAACTTCTGAAAAACCGATTCAAACTGTTTAAGGGGAGCCCACGCTCCCCTTATATTTCAAATTGCATGGACTGAACCGCATAAAGGAGACCAAATGCAAAAAACAGACATTAAAGACATTGCTGAAATAAGATGCGGAAGCTCTGTCGAACTGTCACCCGACGGCAAGACCGCAGTGTACTCCGTGGTCACGCCTGATCTGAAAAAAAATAAATATAATACCGACCTGTGGAAAGTCGATATCAGGACCAAAAAATCCTCCAGACTTACCTACAGCGGCAACAACGGTGCCTTTGCCTTTGAAGATAACGACACCCTGCTGATCATGACCGAAAGGTCCGAGGAGGACAAGGCAAAGGATCACGAACTTAAATCGAGCTTTTACAGGCTTCCTCTTAAGGGAGGCGAAGCCGGACCGGCCTTCACCATCTCAAAAGATGTTGAAGACTTCAAACCTCTTGGGGATGACAGATATCTTTTTATGATCCTTGCCGACAGAAACAGGCCGGACGACCTGTCAGAGGAGGACTGGGAAGACTGGAAGGATTATCATGTGATCGAAGAGGTTCCCGCCTGGGGAAACGGCCGCGGATTCATATCCGGCAAGAGACATACTCTTCTGATATATGATCTGAAGACCAAGGAAGAAAAAATCATCACCGAAAGGAACTTTGATACTGAAGATTTCAGGGTCAAAAACGGATATGTCTTCTATTACGGTCAGGAATTCGATGAAGTGATCCATCAGAAAAACGATCTCTACCGGTATGATATCAAAACCGGCGAGACTCTGAAGCTTACCGACGGAAGCCTTCAGATCCGGTATTTTGATGTAACTGATGACAAAGTAGTTTTAGCTGCCAGCGATCTTGAGACCTGGGGTTCAGGTGAAGAAAGCGATCTGATAACAATGTCTCTTGACGGATCCGGCCGCAAAATCATTCTTGAGAATGAGACTTTGGTCATCGGCGACTGTGTCGTCACAGACACCATAAGAGCCGGCAGAAGTTTTAAGGCAAAAGGAAAATCGATCTGGTTTGCGGGACTTAAAGGTTCCTCAGCAGATCTGTACAGATTTGACAATAAAGGTCTGTCCGTGGAGATCTCCTCAGAAGGAGGAGCCATATCTTCCTTTGATACTGACGGCAGGACCTTCATATACTGCGAATCACCGGTAATGGGCCTCAGCAGAGTCTGCCTTATGAAAAACGGCGAAAAAACGATAATAGACGATCTTAACGGTGAATATCTCAAAGACAGATATGCGGCAGAGCCCGAAGAGTGCTCTTTTGTCAACAGCGACGGTATCACCGTAGAAGGCTGGGTCATGAAGCCCTATGGCTATGAACCCGGCAATAAGTACCCCGCCCTTCTTGAGATCCATGGCGGTCCCAGGGGAGCATACGGCCGGGTTTTCTTCCACGAAATGCAGGCCTATGCTTCCAAAGGATGTTTCGTCATGTACTGCAATCCCCGCGGTTCAGCCGGATACGGCGAAGAATTCGCAGATCTGAGGGGCAGGTACGGAGAAATAGATTACAGCGACATAATGGAGTTCGTGGACGAATGCCTGAAGAGGTATCCGGATATGGATCCAGAGCGTCTGGGCGCCCTGGGGGGAAGTTACGGCGGGTTCATGTGCAACTGGATAGAAGGACACACGGACAGATTCAAAGCCATATGCTCCCAGAGATCGGTCTCCAACTGGCTTTCCGATTTCGGAACCAGCGAGATCGGCGTACAGTTTGACAGAAACGAACTTCAGGCTGACCCCTGGTCAGACCCCGCTAAAGTGTGGGAACAGTCCCCTCTTAAATATGCAGACAAGTCTGTGACTCCAATACTTTTCATTCATTCTTTGGAGGACTACAACTGCTTTATCGATCAGGGGATGCAGATGTTCACAGCCATGAGATACTTCGGAGTGCCTTCCAGAATGGTGCTCTTTGAAGGCGAATGCCACAACCTGAGCCGCACAGGCAAACCCAGACACCGCATCAGGAGATTGGATGAGATGTGGAACTGGTTTGAAAAATATCTTGGAGAGGAGAGATAGCTATGGGCAAATATCTTCTTAAAAGACTGGTAATGTGTGTGGTCACCTTATTTGCACTGATGACCATAACATTTTTCCTGATGCATCTTATACCGGGCTCGCCCTTCGCCGGAGAGCTTTCAAAGCTTCCCGCGGTAGTTAAGGAGACCCTGATCGATAAGTACATGCTGGATAGACCGATAGGCGATCAGTATGTGGCTTATCTCAAGAACGTGCTCCACGGCGACTTCGGCACATCCCTGAACAGAAAAGGACAGCTGGTCACCACCATTATCGCCAAAGGATTCCCGACCACCATGAAGGTAGGTTTCTGCGGTTTCTGCGTTGCCATGATACTGGGCATCATAATGGGTACGGTCGGCGCCTTCTCTAAAAACAAGATCGTACAGGCCATAATAAACTTCTTCTCCACCATCGGAGTTTCAGTGCCCAGCTTCCTGCTGGCGCTCCTCATGATGTTCGTGTTCGGAGTATGGCTTGGATGGTTCCCTATAGTGGGACTCAAAGGACCGACTTCATACATCCTGCCTGCCTTAGGTCTGGCCATGGGCCCTATAGCCTATGTGACCAGACTCGTACGAAGCAGCCTCCAGGAAGAGATGAGACAGGATTACATGATCCTGGCAAAGTCCAAGGGTACGTCGAATAAGATGGTCATCATCCGCCACGCACTCAAGAATGCTATGATTCCGGTAATAACCTATGCCGGTCCCCTTCTTGCAATGCTGCTTACCGGATCCTTCGTTATTGAGACCATGTTCTCGATCCCCGGTATCGGAGCAGAATTCGTTACCTCAGTATCCAACCGTGACTATACCATGATCATGGCTCTTACCATCATGTACGGCGCCATGATAATCGTGGCCAACGTGGTCACAGATATCATCACTGCCATGGTTGACCCCAGAATCAGACTTAAATAGAAAGGAGGAGCGCATGACTACTGAAATATTAAAGACAATGCTTGGCATCAAGCATGAATATGAGCTTCTCCCCAATGATCTGGAAATCCTTCCTGAAGAGGAGAAGAACAGTGAGTTCGTGGCTATGGAATCCCACACTTACTGGCAGGACGTATGGTTCCATTTCAAAAAGAACAAACTGGCGCTTGCTTCCCTGGCCTTCCTTCTGATAATCGTACTGCTGGCGATCTTCGCCCCTATGTTATCGCAGTACACATATGATATGCAGGATTCGGCCATGAGGAACTCGCCGCCTTCATTTACACACTGGTTCGGCACCGATAAATTTGGAAGAGACATCTTCATCAGGATCATGTACGGCGCCAGGATATCCCTTTCCGTAGGTTTTGCTGCAGCGCTTATCAACCTGGTGCTTGGATCCCTTTACGGCGGTATCTGCGGATACTTCGGAGGCAAGCTGGATCTTATCTGCATGCGTCTGGTGGACATCATCTATTCAGTGCCTACGCTTCTGTACGTTATCCTCGTCATGCTGATCTTCGGATCCAACATTATCTCCGTTCTTATCGCCATCTGCATCTCATCCTGGGTAGGACTTGCCAGACAGGTAAGAGCGCAGGTGCTCACCCTTAAAGAACAGGAGTATGTGCAGAGCGCCAAGGTAATGGGTGCTTCCAACAGGAGAGTGCTTTTCAAGCATCTGTTCACCAACTCTATCGGACCCATCATAGTCTATACCACCCTGATGGTGCCGGAAGCCATCTTCACTGAAGCCTGGCTGTCATTCATCGGCATCGGCATTTCCATTCCTCAGGCTTCCTGGGGTACAATGGCAAATGATGCCAGATCTCTTATTACATCATACCCCCTTCAGATGCTTTGGCCGGTGGCTGCTATATGCCTTACCATGCTGGCTCTGAACTTTATCGGAGATGGCCTGTCAGAGGCCCTCGATCCTAAGAAAAGAGGTGTTAAGTAATGAGTGAGCATGTACTTGACGTAAAAGGACTTACAGTAGATTTCAAGACCGACCAGGGTATCGTACACGCTGTGCGCGACGTGACTCTGGAAGTCAACGAAGGCCAGATCGTAGGTCTCGTAGGAGAATCTGGCTCCGGCAAATCCGTTACCATGTATTCCATCATGGGCCTTGTTGCCGACAACGGCAAGATAACGGCAGGAACCGTTGAACTGGATGGCCAGAGCATCGCAAAAAATGATTTTGCGAACGTTAAAGAATACAACAAAAAAATGAATGAGATCAGAGGATCCAAGATGGCGATGATATTCCAGGATCCGATGACTTTCCTTAACCCTACCAAAACCATAGGGCACCAGATAACAGAGGTCATTCTGAACCACAACGAATGCACCAAGGAACAGGCAAAAGACAGAGCCATAGAACTGATGAAGATGGTCGGAATCCCTTCTCCCGAGAAGAGATTCAAACAGTATCCCTTCGAGTTCTCCGGCGGAATGAGGCAGAGGATAATAATCGCCATCGCCCTTGCCAATGAGCCCAGACTGATAATCGCAGACGAGCCTACCACGGCCCTTGACGTGACCATTCAGGCTCAGGTGCTGGATCTCATAAAGAAGCTGTCCAAGGAAGAAGGTTCATCCGTCATCCTTATCACTCACGACCTTGCGGTAGTTGCCAGCCTCTGTGACTATATCTATATCATGTACGGAGGAAAGATCGTGGAATCCGGTTCCGACAAAGAGATCTTCTTTGACCCGAAGCACCCATATACCAAGGGTCTTCTGGGATGCATACCCGATCCCGATAACATCGAAAAGGATCTCCGGCCCATACCGGGAAGTCCTCCGGATCTGCTTCAGCCTCCTGCAGGCTGCCCCTATGTGGACAGATGCAAAGAAGCCATGCGCATATGCAAGAGGCTGATGCCTGAGTATGTTCAGTACACTGAGACCCATAAGAGTGCCTGCTGGCTCAACATCCTCGAAGAACAGAAAAATACGGAACAGGAGGGATAGAAATGGAATCAAAAGAAATTCTGAAAATAGAAAACCTGAAGACGTATTTTGAAGTTTCCGGCGGTCTGCTTGCCAAGAAACAATATGTCAAAGCGGTAGATGACGTGACCCTTTCCATTTATGCGGGCGAGACCTTCGGACTGGTAGGCGAATCCGGCTGCGGCAAATCCACTCTGGGAAGAACCATAGTAAAGCTGTATGAACCGACCTCCGGCAAGATATATTTTGAAGGAGAAGATATCACAGCCATCAAGAGCAAAGAAAAGCTTCACAGTTTCCACAGAGACTGCCAGCTGATCTTCCAGGATCCCTATGCCAGCCTTGATCCGCGTATGACCGTAGGCGAGATCATCAAGGAACCCATGGAGATACATAACATGTATTCTTCAAATGAAGAAAGAGAAAAAGTATGCGTCGAGCTCCTTGAGACCGTAGGTCTTAAGCCCGACCATATCAGACGTTATCCTCATGAGTTCTCAGGAGGCCAGCGCCAGCGTATATCCATAGCCAGAACTCTGGCTCTGAAGCCAAAGTTCATTGTATGCGATGAGCCTATATCCGCTCTTGACGTATCCATACAGGCTCAGATAATCAACATTCTGAAGGATATACAGAAGAATCTGAACATTGCTTATCTATTTATCGGCCATGATCTGGCCATGATCGAGACCATCGCTGACAGAATAGGCGTAATGTATCTCGGACATCTTGTGGAGATGGGCACTGCGGAAGAAGTCTACCATCACCCTGTACATCCCTATACTCAGGCGCTGCTGTCAGCAGTTCCCATACCCAACCCGGTGGTTGGAAAGAGTAAGCAAAGGATGATACTCGATGGAGAAACTCCCTCTCCCATTGATCCTCCTTCAGGCTGTCCATTCAGGACCAGATGCAGATATGCTCAGGAGATCTGCGCTAAGGAAATGCCTCAGATGAGAGAGTTCGGAGGTCATATGGCAGCCTGCGCGAGACTGGAAGAGTTGGCTGAGCAAGCTAAATAATCGCAAATTCGCAAAAGAACAAAACTGCAATACAAAGGAGGTGCCCCAAAAGGCACCTCCTTATTTTTAGCTACATTTAGTCTAATTCTACCATCTGGAATTTTTTCTTGCCCTTCTGGATGAGAAGTTTGCCCTCTTCATCGAAGTTTGCAAGAGTAACCTTCATCTTGGGGTCTGTTACCTTTTCGCCCTGGAGTGAAAGTCCTCCCTGCTCTACGGTTCTGAATCCTTCAGAGGTGTTCTGGATGAGCTTGAGTTCCTTAAGGAGGTTAAGGAGGCCGACTCCCTCTCCTTCAAACTCTGCTCTGTCCTTCTTTGCAGTAGGAACGTTGGACATGTTCCCTGCTCCGCCGAAGGCAGCGCGTGCTCCGTCGAGAGCCTTCTTTGCTTCTTCTTCGCCGTGAACCAGCTTGGTTACTTCGTAAGCCAGGATCTCCTTGGCCTTGTTGATCTCAGCTCCTTCAAGAGCGGAGAGTCTGT
>CAMPCK010000030.1 GCA_946645735.1 uncultured Clostridia bacterium | reverse complement strand
TGAAGCCGCGCCTTGCTGTGATCCAGGTCGGACGGAACAACTACGGCCATCCGTCAGAAGAGGTCATATCAAGGCTTGAAGAGCGGGGAATAAAGGTGCTCCGGAATGATTTTTCAGGTGCTGTAGGCCTTGATATCCGTAAGAAAAATGGTGCCTGGGATATCGCCGCCGTTCATACCATGCTCAGGGGCAGTTAAGGTTCATGTTGACACATGACGGCCTGAAAGAGTAAAATTATTTAAGTATTTTATTTGAGGAGAAAAGATTTTGGCAGGTTATTACGAGACCAAAACTGAACATGCATTCAAGGCCTTTGCAAGGGATCTGAAAGAAGGATCCGAAAGTGCAGTAATGTATATGTACGGAGCCGAGGAATATCTCATTGAGTGGGCTGTAAGGACTCTTGCAGGAAAGTATATCAATCCCGGCGCCATGGCCATGGATTTCGAAAAGCCCGAAGGAGACAGCATTACAGCCGATGAGATCATCAGCGCCTGTGAGACTTTTTCCATGTTCAGCATGAGAAGAATCATATGGGTAAGGGATTATCCTGCTCTCTATCAGGACAATGCCAAGGGATTCGGCACAGCTGATTTAAAAAAGCTGGAAAACTATCTGGATTCGCCCAATGAAGGAACCATCCTGATCTTCAGCACATCCAAAGTAAAGAACGATCCCAAGGACAGGCGCGAAAAGAAGACCAAGCTCAACAATCTTCTTCTCAAGAAAGCCAAGTGCTATGATTTCAGGCCCCTTGACAGGCAGGCCTTAAGAGCCTTCATAGAAAAGCGTGTCAGAACTGCCGGCCTTACCATAGACAGGAACACCGTGGACTACCTTATGGATGTTACAGGCTACTTCCACAAGGAAACTGACTACCGCATCATGAACCTAAATGCGGATCTGGATAAGATCGCAGGACTATCTGAAGGCCGCGTCACAAGAGCAGATATCGACAGGGCTATCCTGGGAGATATGGATACATATATCTTCGATTTTCTGGACCATGTATCATCCAACAGAAAAGAAGATGCCTTCCTGCTTCTTCACAATATCCTGGCCTCCGGAAACGATGTGTATTCAGTGCTGGCTCTTCTCATAGGTCAGTTTGAGCTTATGGAAGAGGTAACGGAATTAAGAGAATCATCCATGGATATTCCGGCCATCGTCCGCGAAATGGGCATTCACGAATTCAGGGTCAAAAAAGCCCTTCAGGCTGCATCCAAATTCGAACTGAACAAGCTCCGTTCCATCCTTATAAGCCTGTATCAAACGGATACGGAGATCAAACAGGGGAACATCGACGGAGCAGTGGCCCTGGAGCTTCTCATTGGCAGGATATAATCAAAGAACAGATATCTTAAGACAAAAATAACCGCATCATGACGATGCGGTTTTTTAGTGTGTTCAAACCATATATTAGGATTCATTGATAAGCTCTCTTGCAGACTTAAGAGTGTTTTCAGTAACCTGTGAGCCTCCCATGAGGCGGGCCACTTCTCTTACTTTGGCATCTTCATCGAGAGCTTCGATATGCGTAAAGGTAGAGGATTCATCGGAATCCTTGAAGATCCTGAGATTATATTTTCCTGCAGCAGCGATCTGAGGCAGGTGAGTTATGCAAAGGATCTGGTGAGACCTTGCGATTTCCTTAAGCTTTCCTGCGACTACTGAGGCTGTCACTCCGGAGATACCCGTGTCGATCTCATCAAATATGAGGGTCGGAATGGCGTCATAGCCGGAGATGACGTTTTTGAATGCCAGCATGATCCTGGAGATCTCACCTCCGGAAGCCACCTTGTAGAGAGGCTTGAGAGGTTCTCCCTTATTGGCGGATATAAGTATCTCGACCTTATCTATTCCATCCTCCTGAGGCTGGGAAAGGGGAGTAACGGCTATCTCTATTGCAGCATCCTTGAAGTTCAGGTCCAGAAGCTCCTTTAAAGTGCGCTCCTCAAGTTCTTTTGCTGCGGATTTTCTGGCATCTGTAAGAAGGGAGCAGGCATCCAGCAGTGTCTTTCTGGAATCCAGGAGACGGTGCTCAAGAGAGGCCTTTTCCTGGTCAAAGTTTTCGATAACCCGTATTTTGGACTCCAGTTCTTTTCTGTAAGAAAGAATATCGTCGATGGAGCCGGAGTATTTTTTCTTTAAGGATTCTATGAAATCACGGCGTTCTATGGCTTCGTCGAGCTCCTCCTGGGAGAAGGAGATGCTGTCACGCATGCCGGCCAGATCAAGGCTCAGATCCTGGAGGCGGTAATAGATGTCGGTGTATTCTGATGATGCGTTTTTAAGATCCTTAGAGTATTCGGAGATAAGTTCCAGAGAGCGCATACCGCGGGATATCATGTCAAGGGAACTTCCTTCCTCTGAAAGAGCGGCATAGGCGGTCTCCAGATTTTCATAGATCTTTTCACTGTTTTTGAGGAGGGCTATCTTCTCATCCAGTTCATTGTCCTCACCGGGTCTTAAATCTGCGCTGTCTATTTCCTCTGCTTCAAAACGATGGAAGTCCAGATCGCGCTTTGACTGCTTCTCCTGATTGAGAAGGGTGATGAGCTCACGTTTGATGCTTTCGTAAGATGCCCAAAGGTCAGCGGTTTTTTCCTTAAGAGGAGTGATATGATCCGCCTTATAGCTGTCCAGAAGATGGATATGAAAATCCGGATCGAGAAGGGACTGGTTATCATACTGGCCGTGGATATCAGCCATGCGGGAGGTAACGGCGTTCAGCTCCTGAAGGGTTACCATCTCACCGTTTAACTTGATGAGATTTCTGCCGGAACGGCTGACCTCGCGCCGGATGAGGATATCCTCACCGTCAAGTTCACCTGAAAGCTCCACAACAGCCTTGTCAGCGCCTGTTCTTACGCATGACGAATCAGCCCGGCTCCCCAGAGCCAGGCTGATAGCTTCAACAAGTATTGATTTTCCTGAACCGGTTTCACCGGTTATGATGTTAAGTCCCTCATCGAGATCCGCTTCCGTATTCTCAATGATGGCAAAATTTCTGATGCTGATATGATGTATCATTTCAGGCCTCAAATAAAAACGGGTTTCAGGTTATTCTCTGGATGTTTCTTTCATAAGATTGCTGAATTCCTGAAGAATAGCAGGTACATTTGCCTTTTCATCAACAATGATGAGCAGGGTATTATCACCGGCAATGGAGCCCTTTACGTGTGCGAGACGGGAAGTATCGATAGCTTCGCCTGCTGCATTGGCACATCCTGAAAGGGTCTTGATGATAATGAGGTTCTCAGCGGAATCAACGGAAACAACTGTCTGTCTGAAAATCTTAACGAATCTGTCCGTAAGAGGAAGGTCTGTTGACTGATTCATAGCATATTTATATTTGCCTGATGCTGTGAGGGTCTTGACAAGCTGAAGTTCCTTGATATCTCTGGAAATTGTGGCCTGCGTAACTTCATAGCCTTCTTCCTTGAGAAGGGAGGCAAGCTTTTCCTGTGTGTCAACCTCGTAGTTGTTGATAATCTCAATGATTTTGTTCTGTCTTGAGTAACGCATTTGTTCTGATTCTCCTTAATTACTTTTTGGACAAAATTTATATCAACTAGTCTTCGGTTCTTGTATGCCTGTATATTTTAACATAAGGTGCAAAAAAATTCAATGAAAGTTTTTATTTTATACAGGTGCTGTATAAAAATTTGGGTGGACAAACAAATGTTCACTATGTTATACTTGTTGCATGAGAATACTTGGAATAGACCCAGGTTATGCCATTCTCGGCTGGGGAGTACTGGATGTTGAGGGTAACCATTTCAGGGTAGTTGCCTACGATTCGATCCTTACAGATAAAGATACTCCCATGCCCAGGAGGCTTCAGGAACTGTATATGGGTCTTGAAGAAATAATTGAAAAATATAAGCCGGAAGAGGCGTCCATCGAAGAACTCTACTTCAACAACAACGCCAAGACGGCTATAATGGTAGGCGAGGCCAGAGGCGTGGCTGTTTTGGCATGCGCTAACGGCGGCCTGAGAATCAGTGAATATACGCCTCTTCAGATCAAACAGGCTCTGGTAGGCTACGGAAGAGCAGACAAGAAGCAGGTTCAGCAGATGGTAAAGACCATTCTGAATCTTGAAAAGGTCCCCAAGCCCGACGACACGGCTGACGCATTGGCTGCAGCCATCTGTCACGGACATTCTTCCGGAGGCTCCGGCGGCAAGAGGGAACTGAGAATAAGGAAGGGAATATAAATGATAAGATACATCAAAGGCACTTACACCATGCAGTTCGAGTCCGGTGTGGTAGTTGAGACCAATGCCGGCATAGGCTTCGAGATCTTCGTGCCTCAGGGTTCACCCATATACAAGCACTCCGAAGGGGACGAGATAACAGTCTTCACGGAAATGATTGTAAGAGAAGATGACATGAGCTTATACGGCTTCCACAATAAAGAAAGCCTGGAATTCTTCAAGCTCCTCACTACGGTCTCAGGTATCGGACCAAAGGGAGCCATGGGCATTCTGGGTTCCATGCCCCTTGACCAGCTGAGACAGGCCATAGCCATGGGAGACGTAAAGGCCATATCAAAGGCCCAGGGCGTCGGCAAAAAGACCGCAGAGCGCCTTGTAGTGGAACTGAAGGACAAGGTAGGATCCCCTGATATCGATATGGAGACAGGAGAACTCATGGGCTACGGAGGAGAAGCAGGTCCCGACGGAAGCGACGCAAGATCTGAAGCGATCTCCGCCCTCATCAGCCTGGGCTATGCCAGAGCTGAGGCCTTCAAGGCCGTATCCTCTGTGGGAGATGAGGGACTCACCTCCGAGGAATATATCAAGAAGGCTCTGAGGAGTCTGTTCTGATTATCCGCACTGAATTTTTTGCATATAACAGGAGAATGAAATGTCTGAAGACAGAATCACATCAACCAATTCATATATAGGTGAGGCCAGGCAGGAGGCGGGCTTAAGGCCCCAGACCCTGGACGACTACATCGGCCAGCAGAGCGTAAAGGACAACCTTAAGATCTTTATTGAAGCTGCCAAACTGAGACATGACCCTCTGGATCACGTACTGTTTTACGGTCCTCCGGGACTTGGCAAAACAACTCTCGCCGGAATCATTGCCAATGAGCTCGGCGTAGACATCAAGATCACATCAGGTCCCGCCATAGGCCGCGCAGGGGACCTGGCTGCAATTCTTACAAACCTTAATGACAACGACGTACTTTTTATAGATGAGATACACAGGCTGAACCGCTCCGTTGAGGAAGTGCTCTATTCAGCCATGGAGGACTATGCCCTGGATATTATTATCGGTAAGGGACCTTCCGCCAGATCCATCAGACTTGACCTTGCGCGTTTCACTCTGATCGGTGCTACCACCCGTGCAGGCTCATTATCTGCACCTCTCAGGGACCGTTTCGGAGTTATCGGCAAGTTTGAACTCTATACACCGGATGAACTCAAGAAGATCCTCCGCCGTTCAGCGTCCTTGCTCAACGTCGGAATCGACGAGGCATCTCTTGATGAAATGGCCAAGCGTTCCCGCGGAACCCCGCGTGTGGCCAACAGAATGCTTAAGCGTATCCGCGATTTCTCCCAGGTCAAGGGAAACGGTTCCATCGATCTGGATATTACCCGCGAAGGACTTGAAGCTCTCGGAGTCGATGATCTCGGTCTCGAAAAACTCGACCGCGATATCATCCTGACCATTATCGAGCGCTTCGGAGGCGGCCCCGTGGGAATCGATACCATCGCAGCATCCTTAGGTGAAGAGCGCGTTACCCTTGAAGACGTCAATGAACCATTCCTGATTCAGTCCGGTCTTCTGTACCGCACTCAGAAGGGCCGTATGGTAAGCCGTGAGGGCTACCGCCACTTCGGTCTGGATTATCCTGAAGCAATGGAAGAGGAACAGATGGAAATGTAATTTATCGGCCGGAACATCCGGCCGAAAGTTTTGATTAGCGGTATGATCCGCTTCAATTTAACAGTAAGTATTGGAGATAATATGAACGTATCAGATTTTGACTATAACTTACCCGAAGAACTGATTGCCCAGGTGCCGTCAGCCAAGCGTGATGAGTGCCGCCTTATGGTGATCCATATGGGAACAGGGAAGATCGAGCACAGAAAGTTCTTCGATATCCTTGAATACCTGAAACCCGGAGACTGCCTGGTTCTCAACAATTCCAAGGTACTTCCTGCCAGACTTTTTGGCGTGAAGGAGGGAACAGGCGCAAAGGTTGAGTTCCTCTTAAGCAAGCGTATGCCGGGAGAGGGTGACCGCTGGGAGACTCTTGTGAAACCCGGAAAGCGTCTTAAAGTGGGGGACAGCGTAGTCTTCTCCGGTATCGGTCCCGACGGAACTGAATCCCATTATCCCGACGGAAAGCTCTTAAGAGCTGAGGTCGTGGGATATTCCGACGACGGCACAAGGATAGTGGAATTCAAATATGACGGAATATTCATGGAGCGCTTGGAGGAGATCGGACAGATGCCTCTTCCTCCATACATAGCCCGTGCAAATAACTCCGAGGACAAGGACCGCTATCAGACCGTCTATTCCAAGATAGAGGGTTCTGTAGCAGCCCCTACAGCGGGACTCCACTTCACAAAGGAGCTCCTTAAAAAAGCCGAGGAGAAGGGAGTGAAACTCGCCTATGTTACCCTTCACGTGGGTATAGGAACCTTCCGCCCCGTAAAGGCCGAGAAGGTGGAAGACCACCACATGCATTTCGAGGAATATTTCATCGATGAAGAAGCTGCCAAGACCATAAACGACACCATGGCAGCAGGCGGCCGCATTATATCCGTGGGAACCACATCCACAAGAACCGTGGAATCCGCTGCCGTCTGGGACGAAGAAGCAGGGGATTACAGAGTACCCGCAGGTTCGGGCTCCACAGGAATCTTCATCTATCCCGGCTATGAGTTCAAGGTAATCGACCAGCTCATCACCAACTTCCATCTGCCCAAGTCCACGCTCCTCATGCTGGTGAGCGCTCTTTACGACAGAGAAGGCGTGATAAAAGCCTATAACGAGGCGGTCAGAGAGAAGTACCAGTTCTTCTCCTACGGCGATGCCACATTCTTTACTGAATAACAAAAAGCGCTGCAGATCTGCAGCGCTTGATTTATATTATTTGTCATTTAAGTCCCGGGAATCCCAGCTGCCTCAGAGCTTCAAAGAGAATGATGTTGGCGGAGTTTGCCAGATTGAAGGAGCGGAGGCGAGTAGAGGCGCTCATGGGGATTCGGATGGCGTGATCCGCGTGAGCTTTTATAAAGTCTCTCGGAAGACCGGCAGTCTCACGGCCGAAGAGGAACATATCCTCATCCTGATATTCGAAATCCGTATAGAAGTTTCCTCCCTTGGTGGTTGCAAGGAAAAGGCGGTGAGGTTCTTTTCCCTCAGGACCGTAGATGTCCATGAACTCATCCAGGTTCTCGTGAACTTCCACTGTAACATAGGGCCAGTAATCAAGACCTGCACGCTTAAGTGCCTTGTCATCGATGCTGAATCCCAGAGGCTTCACCAGGTGAAGGACTGTGTCGGTTGCTGCGCAGGTGCGGGCGATATTTCCCGTGTTGGGCGGGATCTCAGGCTCAACGAAAACTATATGTAAACTCATAATAAACCTTCCTTTAAGTAAAAATCACCATCACATTTTACACCAAAAATCTTCACTTTACAATAGGCACAGGGACTGGGTATAATTTAGAAGAAAGGCAAAATAATGACCGTAAAAAACAGTATTTCAAAAGTTCAGAATCTTACGCATCCCTTCGGACCGCTATATAGTGAGAGCAGCAAAGTGCTGATCCTCGGGTCTTTTCCATCGGTAAAATCCAGGGAACAGAACTTCTTTTACGGGCATCCCCAGAACAGGTTCTGGAAGGTGATCGCGGCAGTCTTCGGGGAGCCTGTACCGGAACTTAAGGATATATCGGCCAAAAAGGCTCTTATTCTTAATCACGGTCTGGCCCTCTGGGATTCCATCGCAAGCTGCGAGATCGTGGGATCCTCAGACTCAAGTATAAGAAACGCAAGGGCCAACGATCTTAGTCTTATTCTCGATAATGCGCCCATAGACCGCATTTATTGCAACGGCAAAAAATCCCATGAACTCTATAAAAAGTATATAGAGCCTGCTACAGGACGTGAGGCGGAGTGTCTGCCATCAACAAGCCCTGCAAATGCCCAGTGGTCCCTGGAGAAACTCATAGAAGCCTGGGACATCATCAGAACCATATGAGAAAGGTAATTAAATGAACGCACCGACAATAATCCTTATTATAATAGCAGTTATCGCTGTCCTGATCCTTCTGGCAGGCTGGCTCCTTTCGGGATTTATCCTGAGGGTCAGACGGCAGTCCCTGGACGAAGCAAGGGCCTGGCAGGCGAAGCACTACGATATAAGCTGGTACGATGCGGCTGAGAAACGCTCCTATAAAATAAACAGCTTTGACGGCTACGAACTTTACGTGCAGCTCATAGTGAATCCCGCACACACCGGAAAGTACGTCATCATTTCCCACGGCTATACTGACAACAGATACGGTGCCCTCAAGTATGCAAGGATATACCTTGATCTGGGATACAGCGCCATCATCTACGATTTAAGAGGTCACGGCGAAAACGAACCCTCAAGATGCACCTATACAGCA